>NZ_JBISBU010000029.1:0-62218 GCF_044385805.1 Haloferula sp. A504 | reverse complement strand
ACGCTGGTGAGCTTCGCCGTCGAGCGTGGCGTGCTGCGGATGTACCTGACCGGCCCGAACGGGGAGGAGCTGGTGTATTCGGGAACCCAACAACTTTAGGAACAGAATGAATACCGCGACGATCAAAGGAAGAGGCCGGAGTGGCTACGTGTCGTATGTCATGGTGCTCTCGCTCGGGATCACGATGCTGGTGATGTTGATCAACAGCTACCGGACCTCGATCCGTTCGCACGACACCCAGCGCGATGTCAGCCTGCGGGTGGACTACGAGATGAAGGAGGATGCGGTCCTGCGGGCAATCGTGCCGATCACGGCCAACCGGGCGATGATGTGCATGAAGGACCAGTCAAACTCCGGCAACAACAGCTACGAACTCCGCTGGCAGCGGATTTTCCGGGCGGCGATCGACCAGGCGATGGGCAGCGAGTCCATCGAAAACAAAACCCTCAAGCAGTTCGGACTCGAGGACTCGATCGTCGGCAATCCGGGCGATGCCACGATCTACTCGTCCAATACCTTCTGGGCCTATCATACCTACAACCGCCCGAGCTACGCCACGCCGGGCATCAACCAGGACTTCGGCGCCGGCTTTCCGCCGCCGCTTGAGAGCGTGACCTCCCAGGTCAACGACAACGACGACGTCTGGCCGATCATCAGCACCAAGAAATACTACGGATCGCTAGCGTCCGAGAGGGTGGGGGCGCCGGTCGCCGAATACCCTCAGTTTAACCTGATTCCCTACCCGCAGATCCGCTTCGGATATGCCAATCCGGGGCAGCCTTTCGTCGCCAAGCGGAATTGGTGGGCGTTCAAGATGGACCTGGCGGCGCACCAGCGCAACCGGACCGAGCTGGCCAAGCGGGAGCGGGATTTCGTCATCTCCATTTACGAGGTTCCCTCGCAGCTCGCGATTTCGGCCGAGGCCTTCACGGTGCTGGGCCAGCACGCGGACGGCAGTCAGTGGCAGGACTTCACGATCCAGGGCGGCGTGTACTCCAGCCGTGCGAAGATCGCCCCGGGGATGGCGCTCGAGCGTCTCTCCGGACGCCACGCGGTGGAGTTGCAAGGCGATGCGACCGTCGGCGACAATCCCCTCTTTGCGGCGGGCGAGGCGGTCACCAATCCCTTCACGCCGGGTGTGCGCGAGCGCTACGAGCTGGATCACGGCAGCTTCATGCCGGTGTCGCTGGCCTCGGAGTCCGGCCGGGCCGCCTTCGTGCCCATCAACCGCGGCGTCGAGTTCTTCGACCGTTACGCCCATGATCCGGAAACCAATACCGTCTCCCCGACGACATGGAACGAATACTCGGTGGGTGCACTGCAGTGCGCGATGAACCTGGACATCACCGACGTTCCGGATGCCGACACCGCCTTTCCCTCGGAGCTGACATTCCGCTATTTCAAGAACGGCCTGAGGGAGGAGCTGGTGATCGACCTCGGTGAGGGTCCTGATGCCGGGCTGCCCCCGGGTTACATCTACTGCGCCGACGAGCACGACACGGTGTTCTTCGAATATCCGGTCGATGTGGCCTATGGAAAGAACGGGTCCTACTACTACGAGGAAGGGGTGACGGGAAACGTGTCGTTCAACAACGCCCGCTTCGGTGACCCCCTGGTCGGCACCTTCAAGGCCGGTTACTACCGCCCGAGTTATCCCTTCGAAGTCGTGCTTCTCCACGAGACGAGACCATGCGTGAAGGTCTATCCGGAGCGCTTCGCCAACTTCCTCGGCCAACTCGGGGCGGACGGCCCGGAGGTCAATCACTCGATTTCGATCAACGTCGACTATCAGGGCAGCGCCTACCTTCAGAAGCCGTCCATCCCGTGCACCGATCTCGACTACGGCGTCATCCTCGACGAGTGCGCGGATCTCACGACCTTCACCAGGGGGTTTTCGATGGTGACGAACCTCCGTCTCTATCTCGCCGACGATTTCAATACCGTCGGAACGACGCCCCCGGCCGGCAGTGGATTGGCGTCGCCGTTCTATCCACCCGCTTCCCTTTTCGCGCCCGAGAAGCGCTACGGGGCCGAGTACAATCCGTTTCGCCTGAAGATCACCGGGCAGATGGGAAGTCTGGCCGGCGGGCGGGAGGATTCATCCCAATCCGTCCACCTGCTCGACCTGAAGAACGCGGCGGAACTGGAGATGGACCACGACAAGATCGAAGTGAACCTCTCTCCGATCGAGCACCCGGCCGCCCTGCCTCCGGTGATGATGATGAACTGGCTGGTCGTCTTGGAGGAGCGCCGCTCGGACCACTACGACTCCGCCAGCGGGACACCGTGAGTCCTCATTCCTCCGGATAGAGGATCCGTCCGCAGTTTTCACACTGGGCGATTTCGGTGCCGGCCTGCACCTTGATCAGGGTCGCGGGAATGAGCCGGACATGACATCCACCGCACTGACCGTTCTGGACCTGTGCGACGGCGAGACCATTCTTCTTCTTCATCAGCCGATCGTAGAGGGTGCTCAACTCATCCTCGATCCCGGCCGCGGCTTCATCCCGCAGGAGCCGGGTCTCCTCGACTTCGGCCTCGAGGTTCTTTCGCCTCTCCGCGAGGCTTTTCAGGTCCTCGTCCACGACCGACTGGCTTTTCTCAAGGGCTGCCTGCGCGGCTTCGAGGGTGCTGCGGAGGGTGTCCGCCTCTTCCATGAGTTCGAGTTGCCGGGTCTCGTATTTGTCGATCTCCTCTTCGTAGCGCTCGACTTCGTGGCCGAGGGCGCTGAACTCCTCGTTCTTGCGCGTCTCGAACTGCTGCTGCTTGAGCCTGCCGATGGTCGTGCGGCGGGTCTCGATATCGAGTTCGACGTTCTTGATGTCGACTCCGTTCCGCTGAAGGGCGGCCTTGGCGTCGGCGACCGCCTTCTCATCGGCGGCGAGCCGGCCCCGCGCACGCGATTCCTCCCCGGGAAGGGCGTCGATCCGCTTCTCGAGGTCGAGCAGGCGGCGGTCACGGTTCTGAACGATGAGAAGATCCTGAATCGATTCGAGCATGCCGGGTAAGTAGCGGTTCGCACCGGACCCGGCAAGCCCGGGACGGGTATTGCCATCGGGGGCCGAGTCGGGGCATGCTGGGGGCATCGATGGACGAGCTTGAACCGGAGAAGGAGATGGTGACGATCCGCTGCCCGGGTTGTGGCCAGCGTTTCAAGGTGGGTCCCGAGTTGGCGGGCAAAATGGTCGAGTGCGGTACCTGCGACCAGAGGTTCCGGGTCGAGGAGAGCGTCATGATCCGGACCAGGAAGTTCTACCCGGGCGAGCAGCGCGACCCTTCCCTGCAGCGCTTCAGCCGCGTTCCGCTCCGGAGCAGCCCGGCTCCGAGCTTCGACACGGTCGATCCGCCGCCGGATCCCGACCCGCGGGCCGTGGTCGATCCCGTTTCCCCGAGCCGGGTGCTCCTCGGGCTGGCGGGAGTCACGGGAGCGGTGATTGTCGCCCTGATACTGATCTTCGGAGGGGGAACCGGCGGCATCCTCGACGGGGCGCCAATGGCCAAGCGGTTGATTCTCGCGGGTTTCACCGCGCTGATCGCCTGGGTCCTGCTGTTCCTTGCCAATCCCGCCCAGCGCATCAAGGCCGTCACGGGGGGGCTGGCGATTTCCATCGTCCTCCTGGCGCTTCCCTTCCTCTTCACCCAGGGAATTCCATCCCGGGACGACGATTCCGATTTCGGGGCGGGCCCAACCCTGGTCCCGACCAATCTTCCGGACGACGGTGTTGCCTCGCCGGACGATACCTTCGCCGAACTCAAGGAGGAGATGGGGTACAACAAGATGGCCGAGGCTCTCGAGACCTACGGCATCGATGGAGAAAGCCAGGGCAAGACCGCGATCGGGATCTGGCTGCGCGACACGCGGCTCTACAACAAGGAGCAGATCGTCGATTACCTGATGCGGACGACCGGTGCCGGTCCCCGTTCATGGGCCTACACCCGTCCGCCTTCGGATTACCTGATGGTCCTTTACGACGTCAGTCCCGAACTCGGACGAATCCGCAAGCTTTGCGAACGGTTCGGCAAGGTGACCCGCGTCATCAGGGAGCTTCAGGTGATCGAGGTGATGGTCGACAACGATAGCTTCGTCCAGGGCCCCCTCAACAAGCTTCAGGATGCGGAGGACCCCTCCTTTTACGAACTGAACCGCCGGGAACTCGACAGCATCGACCTGCATCGGGCGAGCGCGGCGGTCCGCCGCCTGAGTTCCGCCGAGCCCCGCCTTTTCCGCACCGACATCGTGCGGCGGATGTTGGAACTCTTTCAGGAGGGGGATCTTGAAATGAAGGAGAACGTCGCCCGCGCGTTGCTGACCTGGTCCCGGCCCGAAGACGATGCACAGGAGATCGTGCGGGCTGTCGTGCTCGAGCGGATCCGCGGGAAAGAGAGCGTTCCGCGGTCGATGGTGGAATTTCTGGTAAGCCAGAAGGATGCGGAGTCCGCGCCGCTGCTCCACGATTTGTGGATGGCCGATGCCTCCGAGTGGGAGACTCTTTACGGCGACCTGGGACCCGTGATCGAGGATGAGCTGCTCCAGGGTCTCGGCGAGTATGCGCCCTTGCAGTTGATTTCGGCGGCGCGCCTGCTCGGGCGGGTCGGCACCGAAGCGAGCGTGCCCGTCCTGCAGGAGGCGCAAAAGGAAGCGACCTCCGAGCTGCGGGTCACCCTCGAGCAGGCCATCCGCTCGATTCAGGGTCGACAGTGAGGGACCGGCTCGCAGAGCATCGCTCCCGGTGAGGCTTGGTGACCTGAAGTCTCCGATCCCCACCATCCCCAGCCACCGTGGCGGAATCGGTAGACGCCGCGGACTTAAAATCCGATGGAGGTGATGGAATAGAAGGGATTTTTGGAGAGGACGAGTTTTGGACTAGACAATCGAAGAGTTTCTGGGGTTTCATGGGTCGCTACGGAGGAGCAAAACCATGGCCAGAAAGCGATCATCCGAGGTTACCCTGCGGCGCTACCGAAGCGAGGTGCGTCCGGAAATGAAGTGGGTCGTCTACTGGCCCGCGGCCACTCCGGGGAAGCCTCGCCGCTATCGCCGGTTCAAGCTCAAGAAGGATGCCGAGGAGTTCCAGGAGCAGAAGGAGATCGATGTTCAGAACAAGGGGACTGAAGCCGCTGCGGTTCACGATGAGGCATTGTCAGAGCTCAAATGGGCGGTTCAGGTGCTAGAGCCTCTGGGTGTTTCGATTAGGGAAGCGATCCAGTCCTTCGTGGACCGGCGAGCCGAGATCGCGGCCTCCGTGCCGGTCTCAGAGGCGATCCGGCAGTTCCGCGACTCGAAGGAGCGAGACGGGGCTTCGGAGCGCTACGCGAGGGATCTGAAGCTCAGGTTGGCCAAGTTCGAGGAACCCTTCGGCAAGAAGGCGGTCTGTGACATCACCGTGCGGGAACTGGATCGGTGGCTCGTCAGCCTGGGTGTGGGGCCGACCAGCCGGAACAACTACAGGAGGAACCTCGGCGTGTTCTTCTCGTGGTGCGAGGGGATGGGCTACTGCCAGAACAACCCGATGCGGAAGACGAGCCGGGCCAGGAAAAAGCCGCAGCCGGTCGAGATCTTCTCAGCGGACGATCTGCGGGTGATTCTGGAGAATGCGCCCGAGGAACTCTTGCCCGCCTTGGCGATCGGCGGACTGGCCGGAATCCGGGTGGCGGAGATCTCCAAGCTCGATTGGAGCGAGATCAACTTCGACAAGGGCCACATCGAGGTGGCGGCGGAGAACTCGAAGACGGCTTCCCGCCGGTTCGTGCCGATGGAGCCAGCGCTTCGGGCATGGCTGAAGAAGGTCGCTCGGGTGTCGGGGCCGGTGACTCAGAAGCGCCTCGACGAGCGCCTCAGCGAATACCGCAAGATCCTTCGCAAGGAGCAAAAGGACGACGATGGCGTGGTCTTGCGGCCAGCGGTGCATTGGAAGGACAATGGCCTGCGGCATTCCTACGGCAGCTATGCGATTGCTCGCGAGGAGAGCGCGGATCGGGTGGCGCTGTGGATGGGCCACACCTCGGCGGCGGTGACCTTTGCCCACTATCAGGAGCGGGCGACTACGGAGGAGGCAGAAGCTTGGTTTGGAGTGTTTCCGAAGGCCGAAGAGCCGAAGGGAGAGAAGGGGAAGCAGAAGGCAGGATAAATTGTTCTCTTTCGCGTATCGCGAATGAGGTGTCACCGGACTCTCCGGCTGGTGGTTTGGCCCAAGCGAGCCGCTCTGTTGGCGAGCCTCCAAACCCATCCGTGGCGGTATCTGGGATTCCCCTGCCTCAACGGCTTTAGGCGGTAGGGACCGGTGCCACGCTCAAAGTGAGCCTTCTCTCGCGCGATAGATTGCTGAAGGAGCTCCCGTGCGGTCGTCTCGGGGAGTTGCTTGAAATGCTGGTTGGCGGACTTCACGGTGTCGTAACGCACCATTTCGTCGCTTTCCCAGAGTTCGGGACTTTTTGCCAGTTCGGCAATCGTCTTGCGAATCCGCGTGTGGTTGATACGGGCTGGCTTCTTGCTCGGCCATGGGAAATTGAGCGATTCTGCCGCAAATGCTGTGTAGCTGAGAGAAACGCTGTCCAAGACCGTGTCTCCGACGGCTCTCATTGCCCGCCGCAGAGCGATTCTTACCACGGGGAGGATTGCTTCGAGTATCTCCTCTTCTCGTCGGGACAACCTGCGATTCTCGTTCCAGAGCGCCTTGCGGCCTGCAACCCACTCGCTGTATTTCTCCTCGCCCTGCCACTTGGGCCAGTGCTCGACGAGCATTTCGTTGCAATCGCGGATCGGAGCCCCCGGGTCGCCCGCCATCAGCCAACTCGCCGACACTCCGTATGCTGAGGAGATTGCGACCGCTTCTTCGGTGAGCAGAGTGCGGCCATACAGCTCCACCGCCTGAATTGTCCCTTTGCTGCTGCTGATCTGCTGCGCAAAGGACTCGCGATCAATTCCGAGTGCGTTGCGCAGAACAGCAACTGGATGGTTCTCTGCCGTTCGTTTGGACATTTTCAGTTAGAGTTTTGGTCATTCGATCGATTGGCGGGATCACTGGATTCCTATTCAACCCTAGGGAGTTCGGCACGACGCCGCTGACCGCTATGAAGCCACACCCACCCCACCTAATCGATGCCAAAGGTGCCGCCGAGATGCTCGGTGTCGCCCTGAAGACCGTCCGCAAACTCACCCAGGCCCGTCGCATTTCGTGCGTCCGCCTGAGTCGTCGCTGCGTCCGCTACGATCCCGCCGCGCTGGCCGAGTGGATCGAGCAACGGACCGTGAAGGCCATCACCCGCAAGTAATCGGGAGAACGAGCCATGAACTTCTCCGAACTTCGCGATTTGTGTCGGCACCGGCTTCTTGAATACGCCGAGCGAGTCGGCATCGAGTTTCACCGGTCGGGCAAACGCTGGCTGGCAAGGTGCCCTTTCCACCCGGACCGCAACCCATCCTTCTCCGTCTTCATCGGTCGGAATGGCCTTCCCAGGATCATCTGTTCGTGTGGATGGCAAGGGGACGTTTTCGACCTCGCGATCGCGATGGGCCGGGCTTCTGGATTCAAGGAGGCGCTCGATGATGTCGCGGCGGTTCTTGGGCTGCCGGTCGTCGGCGCGAGAACTGTGGCTCAAACTCCAAGTCGTCACCCGCGGGGGAGGAGAACTCCGCCCCGCCGTCCCCAATCAGAGCCCATCGTCCTACCTGCCGACTTCGAGGAGCGGCATCGACGTGCAAGGTGGCGTCTGTGGTCTTCGCCCAGGCTTTTGGCAAAGGTCGCGGATGAACTCGGCGTGCCTGTCGAAGTGGTCCGATCCCTCTGCTACACCACGGATGCCCTTGGGTGGGCAAGCGGGCGGCTGGTCTACCTCTACGAAACGGGGGCCAAGCTGCGGAACTTGCCTGGAAGGAAGCCTCGTTTTCGCTGGATCGTGGGGAAAGCAAGCCGTCCTTGGAGGTGGCACTTCGCCGCCCGCGAGGAGGTCAGGCGGATCTACATTTGCGAGGGCGAGTCCGATTGCGTCGCCGCAGTCGCGGCTGGACTGGAGGAATTGCACCCGAGGGGTGGGGGAGTGGGTGCGGCGGTCGTTGCTTCTCCGGGCACATCATTTCCGCTGGAGTGGGCGGAGCTTTTTCAGGGGAAGGAGGCACTGTTGCTCTTTGACTTGGATCAAGCGGGCACGACTGCCGCCGAAAAGGTCGCCGGACTGCTAAAGCCCTTTGCCCGTTCCGTGCGGGTTGCCGGGAAGGAGGGGGCAAGATGAGCAAGGAGCCGAAAGACCTTCGGGAAAGGTTTGTGGCTGAAGGGCCGGAAGGAATCCGGAAGTTTGCAGAAGGTGCCGCCCAGGTCTCTGAAGGCCAGCCGCTCCCAGAATCTCCAAAAGCGGTGCCCCTGATGGACCTGCGGACCGAGCCTCCGGAAGGGGCGGAACTCCTCAAGTCACGCCTAATGTTCCGAGCGGAGGGTATGGTGGTGGTCGGTCAAACGGGTGGTGGAAAATCTACCCTTTCGATCGGCATGGCGCTGCACTGGGGGTGCGGCCGGATTTATCTTGGGATCGCGCCGTCCGGCCCCCTCAAGATCCTGATTGTCGAAGCGGAGGACGTGGAATGGACCAACGGTTTCATGCGAGACGGGGCCTTGGTTGCGATGGAACCCCTTGATGACTGGGAACGCAAGTTGCTGAAGCAGAACGTGCACGTCTGCGAGACACGAAGCCACGTTGGGCCTGGCTTCTTTGACAAGGTGCTGCGTCCGCTCCTTGAGAAGCACCGTCCCGATCTCGTTTTCATCAATCCTGCCTTCTCGTACCTCGGAGGAGAGGCGAACTCTGCGGTCGATGTCGCCGATTTCCTGCGCGTTGGATTGAACCCGCTGTTGGAGGAATTTGACTGCGGAGCGGTCGTGTTTCACCACACGAACAAGCTGCCGGGGATCGAGTCGCAGCGCATGAAGGATGTGAATCCACTCTATCTCGCGTCTGGACACAACGAGTGGAACAACTGGCCGCGGGTGGGGCTGGCCATGATGCCCACTTCGGACCCGGAAATCATGGCTCTGGTTGCCACGAAACGCCCGAAGGCTGCTGGGTGGCGGGACGACGAGGGGAATCTCACTTCGACCTGCTACATTCAGCGGAGTGCTGACCCAGGAGAACCGTCATGGACGATGATAGGATGCGTCGAAGCTCGAAAATCAATGGCCGAGGCTTCGCCGAAGAAGGCCGGTCGGCCTGCCAAGATCACATTCGAAATTATCGAGAGGATTGCATTGGAGGCAGGTGTGGAAGGCATCCGCAGAGCGGAATTGACCGCGCAATGTGAGGACGAGTCCGGAGCAGCCAATTCGACTTGCAGAGAGAGGGTCCGCCAAGCGCTCGAGCGCGAGATTCTAGTCGTGCTGCGAGAGGAACAGCAGAAAAGGGCGGATGGAAGCCCTGTCGGTTGCCGAAAGATCCAAGTCCTCGGTCACAGGGAGGCGATTGCTGAAAACTTTCCGTCAATCGATGGAAACCCAATTCCGGCAGTCGAGAGCGATTGATCGATGAAAATGCCGCAACCTTTAGGTGCGGCATTTCAATCGATCGATCCCTGCCGGGACTACCGAACGCCAAATCCATGAGACAGAAATACAAGAAGCGGTTCTCAGAGAACCTGACAATTATCGTCGAAGTCGAAGCCCCGCTGGTCGAGGGAATGCAACCGACCGTGAACGCGAATGTGATCGGTCGGATGGTTCCGAAACATCTCCCCGCCTACATCGAGTGGATGGAGAGGATTTACCAAGAATGTGCCGACCACTGGCAGCAGACAATTGCGGTCATGCTTCCGACGGGGAGCAAGCACACCATGCTGGTGGAAGTCTTCAAACCATGCCCGGATACGGCGAGGAATTGAGCATCTCGCCCCCCCGCCCGGCATCTCGGAACTCCAGGTCCTTGCGTCTGTCGGTGAAGACGCAGCGGCCAGGCCAGATTGATGGGCTCGATGCTGAGTCGCGCGTAGTCGAGAACCGCTCAGCGGGAGACGGATGGATGGGTCACGAACTCCTACGTCTCCGCATGGGAACGAAAGCCGATCGTGGCAAAATCGAAGACTCGTTTCATCGGGCGATCAGGACCGCTGCCCTGAAGCGGACTTCTTCTTTGCCGCCTTTTTGGCTTTCCGGCCGGTTGCATCCGGTTTCTTCGTGATCGGCTCAAACGACACCGAGGGAATCGAGAGCATGCCATGAACGGACCGGGCTGTGAAGTTTGCCAGAGCTTCGCGGCAGGTTCCGTAAAGGATGGAGGCGGCGGTGACTTCGATGAGGGCGTTGCGCCTCTCTTCTGGATACGCTTCCGACACGGAGAACCAGCCGCGGACCACCACTTTTCCCGAGTAGGGTGCCTGCTTGGCACTGTCGGGTGTCCCAATCTCGACGGTCAGATCGACCATCCACTTCAGAGGGTCTTCAGGGTGCCGTTCGATTTTCCGGTTTGTCCGCAGCGAGTGGTGCCCGTCAGGTTCGGCAGACTCCGAGGCGGTGATCTCAAACGCCAGCAGCGTGTGATGCTCCAGAGTCAAGGGCGAGGCTTTAAGCGGCGTTGGCATCGTCGTGGTCGGCGATTTCGTCGGTTTCGAGGGTGAAACTGGCGAGGACTTCGGTCCTCGGCTCGGGACGGAAAGCGGCATGCACTTCGTCGTCCCGGTAAATTTGCCATTGCGCCTTCGCTCCCTTGGGAACGAGAGCCGTCGAGATCGAGGCACCGACAGCGTCGGCCGCACGCACCAGCGTCTCCATCTTGAAGTTGCTGGTGCCGTTGAGCATGGCCGTCACCCGGGACGGCCCTACGCCCATCTTCTTGGCGAGCTGGGTGCGGTTGATGCCCTTCTCCTTCATGAGGCCGAGGAGCTGCTCGACGAACATCAGCCCCTGGAATTCCGCTTCGCTTTCCGGATCGAAAGGGAGACGGGAAACGAGTTGCTGAAGCTCGCTGGGGCGGTCGGGTTTCTGGATTTCAATTTTCATCAGGTAGCGGGACGAGGGTGAGTTTGGTGGACGGGGCTTGCTTCGCTTTCAGGTAGGCCTTGCGAAGCTGCTTGGCCTTGGAGATGTCGGCGGACTGCTCTTTCTTGTTGCCCTTCTTCCCGCCGCAGGCGGCGACGATGAACTGGCAGCCAAGTCCTTGGATTTCATCGGGGAAAGTGTAGAAGCGGAGCCCGCTCTTGGTCTTCACTTCGAAAATCTGGTCTCCGACGTGCCGAAAGGTGATGCGGTTCTCGATCCGGTCGTGCTCCGCGACGACTTCGAGCCGCTTGAGGATGCTCTGAAGACCCTGGGGATTGCTTTTGCCGAGCTTGAGGAGGAAATCATGGGCGAGGTCCTTTCCGTTCAGGCCAAGCGTGACCACCCGCTTGGCAGAGCCAACATGCAGGGTGGTAAGCGTGATTTCCAGTGACTTTTTCACGCGCAGGTGAAATTTTGGTTAATTTTCCCTAAAGATCGCGGCGTAGCCTCACCTCCGGAGCATCGGCAGAAACGTTTTCTGAAGTAGCCATTCGGACGATTGTAACGGGTTGGTGTCTTTGGTGGACCGCTACTCCGAGTCCTCCTCTCCTTCCTCGCTTTCGGCTTCGGGGGCGATTCCTTCGGGGAGGTGTTCGACTTCCTTGCCCATCGCCGCCTCGACGAGGTCGAGAAGTGAACGGGTGCGGGCGGCGACGAAGCCGGCGAAATCGTCGTCCCTGAGCAACTCGGGATCGATTCGATGGGACTGGAGGATTTCGTCCATCCCTTCGTCGGCGATCTGGACCTGCTTGTGGGACTGGATGGCCTGAATGTAGGCGGAGGGAGCCTTGCCGCCGATCATCCGGTTCGCCTTGGCGGAAATCGGGGTCTTGTTGGCGATGCCATCGTACACCTTCCGGTCGATCCCGTTGTCCTCGCACCACTTGCGCGGGAAAATGTGGTGGATGTCGAGATTGATATCGCCTGCTTCGAGTTCCTGGATGTCGGACTTCCAAAAGAAATCCTTGGCACCGTCGCGGAGGACGAGAATGTTCAGGCCCTTGTAAGCGGCGCTGTTGCGGCTCCGCAACGTCGCCAGCCGGTTCTCTTGGAAATTCGCCTCGTAGACCGTGCGTGGCAGGGCATTGTCATCCTCAAACCATTCAAGGAGCTGCTCCAGATCGTTTGCAACACGGGTTTCGACCGCTCCTCCGTAAAGTTCTCCAAGGACCCCGCACCAGAACCAGCGGCAGAGCTTGTCGTAGATCCTCGGTTCCCGCCAGCGTTCCTCACCAAGCCATGTCATCACCGCGGCCAGCGGCACCAGCTGAGTTCGATAGGGGATGTCACGGTCGGAGAAGAAGCACTGGTTCTTGAGGAACTTGCCGACCTGTCCAAACCCGGCCTCCACGCGATCGGCCCAGCGGCGGTAGTCCTCCAGCGCCAACGACAGCATCGAAACGCGCTTGGCGCTTACGGGGGCGATACTCTTGCCGGTCTTGCCCGCCGCTATGTCGGCACGGCGGCGCTCCAGCGTATGAAGGAGGGTGATGGCCTGGATGAAGTCCGTGTTCTCGATCGGCTCCAGCAGTTTCTCCCGTTTCAGCCGTTCGTGCCGGCCCTCGACCTTCCGCAGGCGGCTGCCGAACCAATCGTCGCGAAGGTTGAAGCCGTCTGCGGCGAAGGAGGCGGTAATCAGCTCGAAGACCGTCAGTGGGACGCCGCCTGTGTTCACCTTCTCGAAGACGAGGCAGACCGCCTCTTTGCTGGTCTCTTTCCCGAGGGCGATGACCGGAAGCAAGTAGCTTCGGAAGGCGCTCAGCACCGTTTTCCGGAATGACATGTAGGTTCCGAACTTGTCCGGAGCGAAGTCCTGGAGGCTCTCTTCCCATGAGTCGGAGTTGAGGATCTCCCGGCAGGGGAACATCATTTGCGTGCACTCCAATTCACGAGTCGAAAGGTCGCGGTCCACCTTGCGGCCGAAGTCACTCTTGATCTGCCGGCCGGAATCGACGGCGAATATCGCCTCGTCCAGCCGGCCGTCCTCCATCGCGAGGGCGATGTCGATGTAGTAGTAGCGTTCAATCGGCTTCTTCTTCTCGTTGAAGGTCTTCACGGGCCGGTCAAGGGCCAGCACCTGGGTGAGTGAGGTCAGCCTCTGCTGGCCATCGAGAATCAGTTGGTCTGCTTCTGGCTGACCGTGGGGGAACGCGACGTTTTCCACCGGTCGCACCTGGAAGCGAACCTCACCACCCGTGTCGAGGAGCATCACCGCACCAACCGGAAAAGAGCGGGCAATGCTCACCAGAAGCGAGCGCACGTGCTCGTCGTCCCAAACCCATCCACGCTGGAAGTCGGGCAACTGGATCTTTCCTTCGGTGATGTCCTGGATAATGGTAGGAAGCGAAGTCTTGGTGCTGTCAAACGTGCTCATGATCTGGATAGAAGGAAGGGGGAAGGCCGGGTGGTTTCGGCTAGGAGAATTGAGCCTTGTAAAGGATGCGAATCAGTTTTCGAGGTGCTTTTCGATGAAGGCCTTGAGCGACTTCTCGACGGCCCTCGAGGAAGCAGGGATTTCGGTGACGTGGTCGTAGGTGAGCTTGAAGAGTTTGAGGTCGGACATGATGACGCAGAGAGAAGCTTTGAGATCAGGGCCAATAGTTCAAATGCAGTAACTCACGATCGACTTTCGGAAGATCCTCGGAGGCTGCTTGAAGCGCTCGCAGGCCGGCGTCTTTTAGGCCGGCTATGAAGCGATTTCGAGTACTAGTGGTAGATCTCGCCCATTCGGATTCGACCTTGTAATCCTCGACAAGCTGCTCCGGAGTCCTCTCGTCCTCAGGTATCTCCCCGGCATGTCGTCTGGAATATTCATTTAGAAGCCACCTTTGCCAACGACCATAGTGTCGATTTCTCATGATAAAATCCAGCAAGACGAAAGCTGGGAAGATGTCCGGATGTTGGTGGAAGTGAAATCGAGGCTGTCCATCAGGAATCGAGTGGACGTGAGGGAACGGGTGGTTGAAAATCTGTCCCCGCTCTTCAAAGGAATAGTCTAGCCGGTAGTATTGTGACTTGGCCCTCCGTCTCCAATACAAGAACTCCAAATCTCGATCTGGCGTGACCACTGCCTGGACAGAGCACCGAGTAATCAGGCTTTCGTTCCACGACAGGTCGATGAAAATTCCCACCCCCTGTGCCAGCTGACAGCTTTTGATGGATTGATAGACTGTCCTTCGATCAGGGTGCTGAATGCCGCATGCCGATTTGACGATGCGCCGGAAAAACTGGGTAGGGTTGTAGTGCTCATTCCGAAGGTCCACATCAGACCACTCAGTCGCGACTGGGAACCTGTATCTCCCGCTTCCTCTTCCACAACGGAAAAGGGAATTGGTTAAATTGGCCATCCCTTCCGCGCCAAGCAGCGGTTCAGTGCTCATCAGAGTCCTTCCAATTGATCCAAGATTTGCTGAATGGCGGGCCTGATCCCCAATACGGAGTTCTCAAGGACAGATTGGTGGTCAAAATAGGTGCTGCATGAGCAATAGTCAGGAGCCAGCTCGATCGGTTTGCCGGTTTCGAGCGGGATCTCCCTTCCGAGGCCGATGTGCTCTGTGGGCTGTGTCAGGCAATCAGGGCGGTATCCAGGACGACGATCAGGTTCATCTAGCCGCTCGTCCGTGCTATCGTAGATCGTCGTAACTGATACATGAAGACGTGATCGAATTACGGAGTGAATTCTTTGAATATAAGAGGAGTGATTCGCGAAAATTGAGTGCCTTAAAGAGTCGAATGCTTTGTGGAAATCCCTGAGGAAAGAGCGCCGAACAATGTGCAGCGAAGGGCCGCATGGCCCGATGATGGTCGCGTATTCTGAATCGTTGAATGTGGTTATCACTTCGATAAAGTCTTCCTTACTCATCGCCCATTCGGATGCCGCGATGTTAATGGGAACCAGTTCGCGACGCTGTAGGAACACTTCCAAGTGATTCCGATTGTAGGGCCCGTCACCGAGCTCTGTTGGGTGGTGATGAGTTCCGGCAAAGAGGCGGGCTTGGAGCAAGACGCGCTGCGTATCTGCGTCTTCCCAGTCAATCCCATACCAATCGGTAATGTCATCGCGGGTCCATTCCTGGCTTCTGAATAGTTGCAGGCGTCTAGAAACTTCTTCCGATGTCATTGATCTTGTAAGTTCAGGTGCGTCGTTTTTGCTTCTTCGATCAGGGCGTGGGGCTACTCGCAGCGA
This sequence comes from Haloferula sp. A504, assembly GCF_044385805.1. Lineage (NCBI taxonomy): Bacteria > Pseudomonadati > Verrucomicrobiota > Verrucomicrobiia > Verrucomicrobiales > Verrucomicrobiaceae > Haloferula > Haloferula sp. A504. Next base: position 47,017 of record NZ_JBISBU010000029.1, on the reverse strand, counting down.
GGTGCTCCAGAAGGCGGGCGGCCGGTTCGTCGTTCGGGTCCTGGGGGGCGAGTTCGCCGCGGAAGGCTTTGGCGAGGGTGGCGGGTGTGAGGCGGTCGATGAGCTTGCGGGCCTCGGCGAGGCCGGATTCGATGCGGTCTGCGAAGGCGAAGAGCGCTTCGACGCGGTGGACGATTTCTTGTTGTTCGGCGAGGGAGGGTAAGGCGAAAGTAAAGCTCTTGAGTTGTCCGAGATTGATTCGGGGGCGGGTGGCACCGTGAACGTTCTCAGCAAGGAGGTGAAAGGTTGAGCGACATGCGAGGCGCAACATCAGGAACTTGGGGAGGCAGCGTTGCTGATCGGCGCGAATGCAGTAGCAATCCGATTTATTGATGGCATTGCCTGACCATGAGTCGGGTAGGACGGCGACCCGAGTTTCTTCGGAGATGAAGGAGGAAAAAAGTACGTCGTCACTCTTCAGGGTGTGCCGCGTCAGAGTCTTGTATTTCGCCGGTGAAATGAAGGCTTCCTTGTCAGCGTGGAAGTTCATCCAGCCGATGTTCTCAAGCCTTGCAACGCGAATGCCGGACGAGGTGTAGTCGACGGTCTTCAGGTGGGACCCGAAAGGACCGTCGAAGATCTGTTGAGCGATATCTTGGACTTGGGTGTCGTGCCAGTCGTCGCCCACCGCCTCCTCCACCCTCCACTCCTCGGTGAGTTTGCCGGAGGTGGCGGCGGCGAGGACGGATTGGCGGAAGCGTTTGAGGAGGGCGGGTAGGCGGTCGAGGCGGGCGCGGCAGGCGTCCACCCGGCCCAGCAGCACCTCCAGCTTGTCCGCGATGCGTTTCTGTTCGGCGAGGGGAGGAACCGGGAGGCTGTAGTTCAGAAACGATTTTCGCGTGAAATGCTTGATGGTGGTGCCGCTGAAGAAGTCTTCGAGTACGCGGTTGGCAGCGTCCAAGCGGAGGCGGTAGGCGATCCATTCAGGAATCACGGAACCATTTGAGCGGAAGCGAAGCAGTGCCTTTTGGTAAACGAGCTGGCTGTCGCCTCCTCTCCAGACAGAAGCCCGACCTGGTTCTCCACCCTCGCAAACAAAGACGTCTCCATCCCGAACCGAGAATTTATCCCTCTCTTGCTCCGCGATTCTGACCTCTTTGAGGTCTGATAGGTCGATGGAAAACCATCTCACATTGATGTTTCTAAGGTAGAAGCACGGCTCTCCCTTGTTCTTGGATCGGTCGAGCATCTTGCCCAACTGCACTTCGCCGAGGTGAGCGATGACCTCGGTGGTCCAGTTGGCCGGTAGATAGCCCTCGCTCATGCCATTGCCTCCTCCTCAATCTCCTCCCCAAGCTCCGTGAGGATGCCGCGGAGGTCATCCATGATGCCGTCGAGTTCCTCCATGGCGGTGGTGGCGAGAGCGGCGGGTTCGGGGAGGGACTCGCTGGAGTCGGCGGTCTCGTCCTTGAGCCAGGAGATGTCGAGCGAGTCGTCGCGCTTGGCGATGTCCTCGCGGGTGAAGCGGCGGAAGCGGCCGGTTTCGCCGGTGTCCTTGCGCTTTTTCAGTGCGGCGGCTTTTGCCTGCGGGTCCTTGCCGTAGGCCTTCTCAAAGTCCGAAAAATGCTCGCGGGTGAGGGCGGTGCGTTTGCCGAAGGCGGGCATGTTGGCGCGGAGGTCGTAGATCCAGACTTCCTTGGTGTTGCCTTTTTCCGTCCGGCCGCGGGTGAAGAAGAGGACGTTGGTTTTCACGCCGTGAGCGTAGAAGATGCCGGTGGGCAGGCGCAGGATGGTGTGGAGGTTGCACTTGTCCATGAGGTCGCGGCGGATCTCCTTGCCGACATTTCCCTCGAAGAGAACGTTGTCGGGCAGAACGACGGCGGCGCGACCGCCGGGGGCGAGCGAGCGGTAGATGTGCTGGAGGAAGCAGAACTGCTTGTTGCTGGTGGGGTAGGTGAAGTCGGTGCGGGTGGGCAGGCCGCCGCCTTTCTTGGTGCCGAAGGGGGGATTGGTGAGGATGAGGGTGGCCTGGGGCAGCGTGGTGCCGTCCTCGGAGAGGGTGTCGCCGTAGCTGATGCCCTGCTCGATGCCGTGGAGCATCATGTTCATGAGCGCGAGGCGGTGGGCATCCTGGACGTGCTCCATGCCGAAGAAGGTTTCGTTGCGGTATTTCCGCTGCTGCTTCTCGGTGAGCGAGTCGATGTCGTGGTGCTCGCGCAGGTAGTGGTTGGCGGAGATGAGGAAACCGCAGGTGCCGGCGGCGGGGTCCTGGATGACGTCGTCGAGCGTGGGCTTCATCACCGCGACCATGGACTCGATGAGCGGGCGGGTGGTGAAGTACTGGCCGGCCCCGGATTTCTTCTCGCTGGCGTTCTTTTCGAGCAGGCCCTCGTAGAGGTCGCCGAGTCCCTCCTGGCGGGCGGAATACCAGTCGAGCTTGTCGATCTCGCTGACGAGGGTGGAGAGGGTGGCGGGCTTCTTGATGAAGGAGGCGGCATTGGCGAAGATCTCCTTCACCAGCCGCGAGCCGTGGGAGCCGAGGTGGATGAGGGTCTTCTTGTAGGCTTCGAGCCGCTCGGGGGCGGCGAGGGCTTCGAGGTCGGTCCAGCGGTGGCCCTCGGGGATCTGGTCCTCGGTGCCGGTTTCCTCGGCCATCTTGAGGAAGAGGAGGTAGGTGAGTTCGGTGACGTACTGGTGGTAGGTCACGCCGTCGTCCTTGAGGACGTTGCAGAGGTTCCAGAGCTTCTGGACGATGTCGTGGGTGGACATGGGTGGAGTAGATGCTGAAAGGCTGAAAAGCTGAGATGCTGAAATGGAGAGTGGGTGAGGTGTGGGGGCGTTGGGGAGAGTGAAATGGAAAAAGAAGAAAGTGGAAGGTGTCTGGGGGTGGAGTGAGCGTGGTGACGGAGGGTCCGCGAGAATCCATTCTCGGGTAGGACAGCGATGGGGTCAGGTGACGAAGAATTGTGGGGTCGGTCGGGTGTGCATAGAAAATCGGGAAATCTATGCACGTTGAAGGCAATGAGTTCAGTTTGAGGGCATTTCTATGCGCTTTGCGTGGGCATCACTGGGCTTGGTTCCAGACGGTGTCGTTGAAATCGTCGAGGATGGTTTCGAGTTCGCCGCCGAAGATCTTGTTGAGACGGCGGAAGCCGCCGCCTTCGGCCTTGAAGATGAGGATGGGGTCGTCGAGGGCCTCGCGATCGACGATGTTGTTGGCCTTGGTCTGGGCGGCGAGTTTCTTGAGCCACTCGCGCTGGGGAGTGGTCCAGGATCGGGAGGCGAGGATGGTCTGGAGGGCGTGATCGACGCGTTCCTTGAAGGGGACGAGGGGATCGCCGAGGGCGGCCTGACGAATGTAGCCGATGATGCGGGCGGCGATCTCTTGGTTGGTCGTCTGCTTCCACGCGGCTGCGAGGGTGGTCTCGGAGAAGCCGGCGCGGTCGAGTTCGAGAACGAGTTGCTTGAGCTGCTTGCGCGTGAGGTCCCGGGGGCGGGTGAGAACGGCCTGGAGGGCGGGGAGCTCGTTGGAGTTGGATTGGATGAACTCCTTGAAGGCATCGAGGAAGTCCTCGGGCTTCTGGCCCTCCGGGAAACCGTGGGACACGCCATCCAACTTGTCTTCGTGATCGGAGACGAAGATGGGGGCGCGGGGGCGGTCACCGGTGCGGTCGAGAATTTCCCCAAGGCCCGGATGTCGGGTGAACCAGCCGACGATCTGGTCGAGTGGCATCGAGCGGAGTGCGGTCGCGAAATCATCGGGCGTCATCCCGGCGCAGGTCTCGAAGTCAGCCCTGGCCTTCTCCGAAAGGGTCCGTTTCTTACGCTGGAGCTTGGCGACAAACTGGTCGCGGACGAGGCCGAGCGCCTCGGGTGTGGGAGCGGTGCTGGTTTCCTCCGCGAGCTGGGTGAAGGAGATCGATGGGTCGACGACCACGGGTTTCATTGAGGTGACCGCCTGGAGCGAGTCGTAGAGGCGGACGGCGTCGAAGATGCGGAAGGTTTCCTTGCCGACCTCGTCGCAGCGACGGGTCGCCCGGCCGAGCATCTGGTCGTAGAGGATGCGGCTGTTGATGCGGCGGAGGAAGACGAGGTTGCAGATCGCGGGAACGTCGATGCCGGTGGTGAGGAGATCGACTGTGACGGCGACGTTGGGAAGCTGCTCGTTCTTGTAGCGCCGGATCAGTCTGAGTGGCTGGTCGGCATTGCCCGTGATCTTGATGACGGCGTCGTCGTCCACCGAGTCGTATTGCTTGCGGAACGCCTTCTTCAGCAGATCGACCACGAGGTCGGCGTGGGCGTCATTGGCGCAGAAGATGAGGGTCTTTTGCGGCGAGGCGGGGTCGAGTTCGGTGGCGAGGTAGTCGCAGACGACCTGGTTGAAGGACTTCGTGATGACTTTGCGGTTGAAGTCCTTCACGTCGAAGGCAAGCGCGTCGGGGGCGTTGTGGAGATCGACGGTGTCAGTCTGGGGGTTGTAGACCGAGACCTTGTCGCCCTTCTTCCACTTGATGCCCTTCTTGCTGAGTTCGGTGGTGATCTTGATGGGCGGGTCGTGATCGATCAGGTAGCCGTCGATGACCGCCTCGCGATACGAGTAGGTGAAGACGGGTGGGCCGAAGATTTCGGAGGTGTGGAGGGCGGGGGTGGCGGTGAGGCCGATCTTGGTGGCGTCGAACCAGTCGAGGACGCGACGGTATTTCGAGATGTAGTCGTCGTAGCTGCGGAAGGTAAGTTCCGTTTCCGAGAGTTCGCGGTCGAGCAGGTAGCCGCGGTGGCATTCATCGACGATGATGCAGTCGTATTCGTCCACCGGGGGAGGCGAAGAATCCTCGCCCGGGTAGAGCACGCGCTGGACCATGCCCTGGATGGTAGCGATGTGGACGGCGGTATCGGAGTCGGGGCTCTGGTCCTCAAGCTCCTTGATGCCGAAGATCTCGGCGAAAGTGTTGAGGTTCTCCATTCGCGTGTCCTTGAAGGCATTGGCGGCCTGTTCGCCGAGGGCGGCGCGATCGACGAGGAAGAGGATGCGGCGGAAGCGCTTGGTCTTGAGGAGGCGGTAGATCAGGGCGATGGCGGTTTTGGTCTTGCCGGTGCCGGTGGCCATCGCGAGCAGGATTTCCCGCTGCATGGCGGCGATGGCACCCTCGGTGAGGAGGACGGCCCGGATCTGGTAGTCGCGGAGGGTGAAGCCGTAGTTGAAAGGCTCGGACGAAAGCTGCTGGTGGGCGGCCTTGGAGTCCTGCTTGAGCAGGGCGACCAGTCCTTCCGGGGAGGGCCAGCCCTGGAGTGGGTGGCTGAGATTGTCGGGCCGCCGGAGGTCGCAGAACCAGATGCCGCTGTGGGTTTCGAGTTGGCGGAGGAAGGGGCGGCCGTTGGTCGAGAAGGCGAAGGGCAGGCGGAACTCGCCATCGGAACCCCAGTTGCTCTCGTGGAGTTCGGTTTCGTCCGAAGGCTGGAAGCCGCGGCTGTAGCGCTTGGACTGCTGGAGGGCGGAGGAGACGTTGAGGTTGCGGCGCTTGGCCTCGACAGGACCGAGCGGCAGGAGTCCGGCGAAGAGGATGTAGTCGGCCGGGCCGCTTTCGGTGGGCCACTCGGCGATGGCGAGGAACCTGCCTTTCTCAGGGCGTGCTCCCTTTGAGTAACGCAGGTTTTCCGAGTCGGCGGTCCAGCCGGCGGCCATGAGCTGGGCGTCGATGAGCTGGCGGGTGGCGGCTTCGTCGAGTTCGACATGCTCGGCGGCCTGACTGGCGGCTCGCGAGATCCGGGCGGTCTCGGCGGGGGGCTTTTCAGCGTTCGAGGCTTGCTGGGCGGAGAGGCGAGCCTGGAGCTGCTGGTTCTTGGCTTCGATCTCGGAGGCGAGTTCTTCCCAGAAAGCGCGCTCGTCTCGAGCCTTGTCGCGTTGTGCGGCGATCTCGTCGAGTTGCCGGGATTGGATCTCCTGCGCCTTTTCTTGGGAGGCGAGTTCCTCCCGTGCTTTGGCGAGGGCTTCCCGCAATTCCTCGCTCTGGTCGGCCGGAGGCGTGGGAGGGATGAAGGCACCGGACTTGAAGCCGGGATCACGGAAGGTGCGGTGGAACCAGACGGCGAGCTGCCAGGTGATCCGGAGAGTCGCAAGGGCGGTTCGGTGGTCGCCTGCGAGGGAGTGGTTCGCCGCATTGCCCGAGCGCCGGACTTCACCGAAGAGCTGGTGGATCTCGTAGGGGAGGATGCCGCGGTCCCGGAGGCGGGAAAGGAGGTCGTATTGGCTTTCCTCAGGGTCGGAGTAGAGGCCGGCGTAGGAAGCGACGGTCTGGGCGAGGATTTCCGCCAGTTGGCGGAGCTTGAGGAGAGAGGTGTTCGGGTCTTCGGGAAAATACCGCTCAGCGAGCACTCCGATGCGGAGAAGCTGCTCGTCGTGCTCTGCCAGGCAGGCGAAGTTGCTCTGAAGTCGTGGCATGCGGTGCGAGGCCGGGTGGCCGGAAATATCTACAAACCAATCCCCTCCGGACCTAACACCACCCTGAAGAGGCCTAAAGAGCAGTTCAAGCCCGCAGTCAGCCAGCCGGGACTTGTCACTTGAGCAAGTCAGCCAGATCGACTCGCAAGGCTCGGGCGATCCGAAGCAGGCTGTAGAGGGTCGGACTCGTCTGGAGGGACTCGATGTGGCGGAGGCCGGTTCGGCTGATTCCGGCCATTTCCGCAAGGCGTTGCTGGGAGATTCCCCGCTCGGTCCGCGCTCGGGTGAGTGCCTTGCAAACCATCTCGACTGTCTTTCGCTCCTTGTCGGGCTTCACCCCTGACCATTTATGGTCTTGAGGTAGACTGGCTGTATGGCCATGAATGGCCATAGTGATTGCCAAATGTCTTTCCCCTCCGCGATGGATGGTAATGGCTGCAATCGCGATCGTGTTCGCGGGAGCCGTAGGGGCGGAGCCGCAGTCAGGTGAGGCCGAGCGGTCGGCGGCGGAGGCGCGGAAGGATTGGTGGTTGGAAAAGGAGCGGAGTAATTTGGAAGGCCGGATGAGGCAGGGAGTTCCATGGGTGGAGCGCCGTGCTTGGAATCGTCGTGCGAGTGAGGCGAACCGTGTTGGAGGATTCAAGGAGGGGGACGCGGGTTACATCGCACTGCTGCCGGTGGATCCCAACGCCACCGCGGGAGCTGGTCGCGAAGTGGCGGTGGGTGAGGAGAGGCATGCGGAGGCTGAGGCCGAGCCGGCGAAGATTGATGATGTTGTGGCGGGACAAGTGGAGCCTGAGCGGGTTGAGGCCCCAGGATCAGGTAGGGAGCTGGTAGCGGCCAATGCAGCCGCTCGCTGGCAAATGCTATGGGGGAGCCTCGCTTCGGTCGGTTGTGCCCTATTGGGGTTTGGCCTGTCGACGCAGGGAGGGCTTGGTCGCAGGGCTCTCGGGTTGACCTTATTGGTCTTAGTCATTCTTGGAGCGATGGGCACTGTCGGTATGACGGGGGCCGCAGACGGCATCTTGGCCGTCGTGGGCCTCGGATTCTCAGGTGCCGTGGGTTCCCGAGCTAGAAATGCCGGGTACCCTCTATGGTTGGCGGGTGTTACCGGCATTCCTCTTTTGTCGCTTCCGCTGACCTTGCTGCTTCTCTTTTCCAGAAGTGGCCGAATTAGCTCTGGCCAGCCGCAATCAGAGCCCGAGTCCTCAGAGGTTGATTCAAGGGAATCCGATGAACCAATGGCAGAGGAAGCAGGGGGAGGACCCGAGCCAATAACACGAACCGAGACAACGATGAAGCTGGAAGACTACGCCATTACGATACCGGAAGCCGACGAAATCGAAGGAGGCTACGCCGTCATGAACCATGGAACTCAATACTCCATCGAGCTTCACAACGAATCTTCGAGGCGATGCGACGCCGAGGTGGAGATCGACGGGCGCTCCGTCGGGACATGGAGGGTCGATCCGCACGATTCGATTCGCCTCGAAAGACCTTCGGGTGACACCGGGCGCTTCACCTTTTTCTGCAAAGGCAGCGAAGAAGCCCTCATGGCCGATCTTCATGACAATGAGGCGCTTGGCCTGATCAGTGTGGAGTTCAGACCGGAGAAAAGAGACGACGGGTTGCGGGCCTCGCCGCTGAGCGATGGTCGTTTGGAGGGTGGGGGAACAGGATTGACCGGCGAAAGCAATCAGCGGTTCACCAAGATCGCTGCCCTCGACTACGACCATGAAAGTGTCCGGACAATCCATCTCCGATTGGTCGCCAGGAAGCCCGAAGTGCGACCTCTTCATCCAAGATCCACCCCGGTGCCTCCGCCGGTCTAGTGGATGCTGGGGGGGTGGAAGGCTGACTGGCAGGATGCTATCATCATGCCATGAAGAAGCGGGCAGCAATCGAGGAGTTCCTGCGCCGGATTGCCTCTCATCCGCAGCGGCATCTTCTCAAGCTCTTGGCGGCGGGGCAGACCTTTGTGTGGACGGCCAAGCTTACCAGGATCTCACGGACGACGATTTGGCGCTGGTGCCGCGACGATGAGGAGTTTGCCCAATTGGTGGCCGAGGCCCGTGCACTGGGTGCCGAGCATCGGGCCTACGTTCTTTGGGCGAACCACCCCTTCCGGGGATGCAGACCACCGAGCCGGCATTCAGGTTCAGGTCTTCGCCCGAAGCCTCGTTTCAAATACGGTGTATTCCCAAGGTGAGCCCCAAGACCGCTGATAGCCTCCAAAGCGAATGGCTTCGTACGCGCGCGCGCGCCCCGCGCGGGGTGAGTGTTTCACGATCGGCAAAAAGCATCGACTGGCCGAGTTTGCTCAGGGAACCTCCCGCGTGTCCGGGAGGTGCTTCCCGTGTAAACGGGGACAAGTTTTGGACGAGTGAATCGAGGGTATTTCCTAGTCCTTTGGGGTTCTATGGAGTTCTTTGATTACACGTGAAGCCATTAAATACCACTCATAATGAGTGGGTTATGACTAAAGCCACCGTGGCGGAATTGGTAGACGCCGCGGACTTAAAATCCGCTGAACCGCAAGGTTCGTGAGGGTTCGAGCCCCTCCGGTGGCACTTTCTTAAAACCAAAGACTTAGGGAGAGTCTGGGTAGGTCGTTGACATCCCACCATCGGCAGTGTCTGACAAATTTCTGAGAAAGGGCGATCGGAAGGCCTTCTAAATGGGCGAAAAAAGGGGGGGGGGCCGCACTGCGTCGTTCGCCATCATTCGGTCTCGGTTCCGGTCTACGCCGGGATCCACGGAGGTAAGGCCCGTTCCACGTCGCGGTCGAGGAGTGCCTCCGCCGGACCAACGGAAGGAAGCTCGGGGTCAGGGTCACGGCAGGGTTCTCAAGGTATCGCGGTCTGCGATGTGAATGAGAGCGGTCGCCGGGATCTGCTCGGCCCGCCTGCCTTTGCGCCAGGCGGCCGGCCTCGAGGTGAGTGCATCTTCGATCAGGTTCGACACCTGACCGGGGGCAAGCGTCAACCGACGTTCATTCGCCTGGTGAGGTCGTTGAAGAAATCGAGCGACCAAAGGTCGGTCTCACGGGGATCCGGCAGGAATACCCGGACTTCCTCCGCAGCCTGCTTGAAGTCGACCTTCTCGAAGCGCTGGAGAAGCAGGCGCCTCAGGGTCTCGCCATCGATGAGTGCGCCATCCCAGTGACCGGATTGGCGCATCCGCGCATCGAGGTGCTTGAGATTGGGCTGAACCTTCCGACTGGCATACCAGACGAGATCATAGAAATCCCGTCCCTTGACCCTCTGCTTCCATCCCCGGCAAAGAACGGCATGCAGCTTGCCCGCGAACAGGCTGCCCAAGTCGTAGACTGTGACCTGGTAGGGGCTTGGCAATAGTTGGGTGCGCACCTCGGTGGTGGCGTGAGGTGGCGGCTGCAAGTCCATCTCCAGCTTGATCCGGAGCGTTTGGTTCTTCGGCAAGCGATCGGCAAGGTCGGCCGGTGCCCCGATATGCAGAAGGTTGAGCTGGGTGTTCCCCTTGAGAAATGCGGACTCGATGCCGGTCGCTTCACCGCTGGATTTGGGCTCGGCCTCGAAGGTGAAGCCCCAGGATTCAAGTTCCGTGGCAACGGCGGGAAGGAAGCGGTCGAGCCGTGAACCGTCGCCTTCGTCAAGCAGCGTGAAATCCAGATCCTCGGAGAATCGGCGCAGCCCATGGAAGATCCGCAGGGCCGTGCCGCCATAAAATGCGGCATGGTCGAAGAATCCTCCCCGCCACAGCCCGAGCAGGGCGATTTCCTGAACGACCTCGCGCGCCGCGTTCTGATAGTCCGTCGGCGTCTTCGGCTGGTAGGCGTCCAGCATGTCCCGGAGGACGGCGTTCATGAGTGGAGGAGGCGGTTCTTCTCGGCAAAGCGCAGGAGCCACCGGACCGATGGCCGGCCATAAGCATCCGCGCACTCGGCGAGCTGCGCACGATCCAGTCCTGAGGGCAGCTCCACGCGCATCCCGTCCCACCAGCGGGCGACGTCCGCCATGGACCGGAATCCCGGCTCGCGCGCGATCCGATCGATCAGCGCCTTGGTCGGACTGGCGATGAGGAACGGCAGGTCGGAATCGGTGACGCGGAGAATGCCGACCGGATAGACGGCCTTGGGGATCGGCTGGTATCCAAAGCGGCCGAAGTCGTTCTCGAACGATGCGGCGCGCTTGATGGTGGCCGAGACGACTTCGGCCACTCCCTCCGGAATCATTCCGTGCCACGAAAGCGCGGTTTCGAAGCTGATGTAGGACGGACCGTAGATGGATCCCGCGAGGCAAAGGGGATCGAGGTTCCGGCGAGTGGCATACAGCCCGCGCCGCAGCGAAATCAATTCGCCGGTCTCGAGCAGACGGGCGATTTTCCCGCGCTGATCTGCCACTCCCGCCAGCACATGGCGCATCGAGCCCGTGCCCAGAATCGGCTCATTGGGGATCTCGATATGCATAATTTTTGCTTGAACGTTGCCAAGATGGCAACTTTCAAGAGAAAATCAAACATTATCCGGTCCGGCGTTGCAAAGCTTAATTGGCCCGTGCGTGCCTTCCAGGGAAACCCGAGTCGGCGACCTCGCAGGCGCTCTCTACCGTCAGCGGATCGGGCGGATTCCGGTCGAAGGCCGTGAAGAGGGAGGCGAGCTCCCCCTCGCGGCCCATGAAGGCGTCGAAGAACCTGCGGCTGGTGAACTTGAGTTGTCTGGATATGGGGAGGTGGCTCGTCACCCAGACAGTCCGACTGCGCATGGCGTAGACCTCCATCCGACGAGGTAGCGCGAAAAATCTGTTCGATTACCCATTCCTTCGTAACTCGGTTCCCGGCATCCAGTAGGTAGAAATCTCGCTGCGCCCATCGGACTGTGCGATGGAGTGCAGGTCGTGAGCGATAGTCTTGTTCGGGAAGGAGCACCGCGTGTATTCGTTCGTGCAATTTCCATCGCATCTAGCAAAAGTGACCGAGTAACGTCTGAATTTCTTGTCCATGCGCCCTATGGCTGACCCCCTTGCCGAGAGGCAATTCCAGTTCGATGTCTGAAGAAGAGCAGCTTGCCGAGGGTATCTACGAGACCCTTGTCGACGAGGAGCTCGGAGCTTTGCTCGCCTCCCGGCCCGAGATGGCGGCGACCCTGGAGAAGCTTGACGATGAGTCCGCTCCCCACACCTACAGCCAGTTCGTCTGGCACTTGTTGCATCGAGCGCTCAGGGGCCTGAAGAAGGAACGCAGGCTCGCGCTCGTCAACCGGCTGATCGAGCTCCTCTCTGCCCAGGACGGACTGGAATACCTCGAACGCCGGAAGCTGCTGGAGCAGCCGAAACAACTCCTTCGCGAGATCCGTGCCAGCGCGCTCGTCCCACCGAGTCCGATCCCCTCGACACCCATGAGCGTGAGCAGTCTGCTGACGGGCGCCGGGGAGGACCCGGCGTTGGAACATGAGCTGCGGGCGGAGATGTCGACGGCGGACCGGGTGGACATCCTCGTTTCGTTTATCAAATGGTCGGGCCTGCGGCTCCTCCGTCCCGCATTCGAGACCTTGGCCGAGCGAGGGGTGCCGGTGCGAATCATCACCACCTCCTACATGGGGGCGTCGGATCCGGAGGCGCTTGAGTTTCTCGCCCGGCTTCCTGGCGTCACCATCCGGGTCTCCTACGACACCGAGCGCACCCGGCTCCACGCCAAGGCCTATCATTTCATCCGCAAGACCGGCCTTTCGACCGCCTACATCGGCTCGGCCAACATGTCCCGGGCCGCGATGACCAGCGGGCTCGAGTGGACGGTCAAGGTGACCGCGCAGGACATGCCGCACATCCTCGACCGCTTCGGTGCCGAGTTCGAGACGTATTGGTCCCGGGAGGAGTTCGAGATCTACGACAAGGAGCAGGCCGACCGCTTCCGCAGGGCGATCCAAGTCGGTCGAAGCAGAGATGCATCGGAGGGTCCGCGCTTCTTCGTCGAAGTCACCCCGCATGCCTTCCAAGAGCGGATTCTCGAGAATCTCGCCGCCGTCCGTGAAACCGGTTCCTTTCGCAACCTGGTTGTCGCCGCGACCGGCACGGGGAAAACGGTGGTCGCCGCCTTCGACTACGCCCGCCAACGCAAGGCGTCGACCCCGTCCAGCCGCCTGCTGTTCATCGCCCACCGGAAGGAAATCCTGCAGCAGGCTCTCGATTGCTTCCGACTGGTGCTTCGGGATCCGAATTTCGGTGAACTGATGGTCGACGGCGCCGTTCCGCTGGAATGGAACCACGTCTTCGCCTCGATCCAGAGCTGGAACAATCGCAGGCCGTGGGAGGACCTTGGTACCCAGCACTTCGACCACGTGATTGTCGATGAGGCCCACCACGGCACGGCCGGCAGCTACCGCCCCGTTTTCGACCACCTCGAACCCCGGATCCTGCTTGGCCTCACGGCGACACCGGAGCGGATGGATGGCTCGCGGATCGTGGACGACTTCGACGGCCGATTCGCCGCCGAGATCCGGCTGCCCGAGGCCTTGGAGGAGAAGCTGCTGTGCCCGTTCCACTACTTCGGCGTCACCGATCCCGTCGCGGTCTCCGAGGAGCGCTTCTGGGTGAACGGCAAGTACGACACCGCCGCCCTGACGGAGGTCTACACCGGCGACGACATCCGCGCGCTCAACCGGGTGGACCGGATCATCGAGCGCCTGCACCACTACCAACCCGACTTGTCCAACGTCCGCGGCGTGGGATTCTGCGCGAGCGTCAAGCACGCCAAGTTCATGGCGGCCAAGTTCAACCAGCGGGGGCTCGTCTCAGCGGTCGTGGTCGGGGAGACGTCCCAGGACGAGCGTCGGCAACGAATCGCGGACTTCCGGTCCGGCAAGCTGCCCTTTCTGTTCACCGTCGATGTGCTCAGCGAAGGCCTCGACGTCCCCGAGATCAACTTGGTGATGTTCCTGCGTCCGACGGAGAGCCTGACGGTTTTCCTGCAGCAGCTCGGCCGGGGGCTCCGCAACGCGCCCGAGAAGGACTGTCTGACCGTGTTGGATTTCGTCGGCCAGACGCACCGGAAGTACCGGGTCGACCGGAAGTTTGCCGCCTTGCTGCCGTCGACCCGCCGGCGGATCGACATGGAGATCGAGGCCGATTTTCCCAACCTACCGGCCGGCTGCAGCATCCAGCTCGAGCGGGTCGCCCGCGAGCATGTGCTGCGAAACATCCGCGAGGGACTCGGCAATCTCCAGGCGTTCATTCCGGAGGCGATCCGCACCTTCGAACGTGAGGCAGGGCTCCCTCTGAGCTTCGGGAACTTCGTCGACGCCACCGGGCTCTCGGCGCTGGATGTCCTTGGCAAGAGAACGTGGTCGGAATGGAAGGCTCTGGCGGGAGTCGGGGATCCGGTAGAGGATCCGGACCTGACCGCCGTTCGCCAGGCACTCCGCCGCGTGAGCTTCCGCACCGATCCCGAGGTCCTGAATAGCCTGGCCAGGGTCGCCGATGGCGAGACGCCCTATGCCGGGGAGGATCGAGGCCAGGCCATGCTTCACTACCTTCTGTGGGGAAAACAGGGGGCCAAAGTCGGGGTCGCTAGCTACGAGGAATCCTTCGCCAAATTCCAAAGCAACCGACAGTCCATCCACGACCTGACCGAAGTTGTCGATTGGCGGCGGAAAATCCACGATTTTCCCCTCGGTGCCACCGACCCGACGACGAGAGGTCTGATCCGCCTCCACGGCGCTTATGGGTCAGGGGAAATTAAAGCCGCCTTCGGACTCGCAGACCTCCAGCGGGCAGGCATGACTGGCACCGGCGTGCTGTGCGACAAGGCGACGAAGACCTACCTCCATCTGGTCACATTTCGAAAGGAAGAGGCCGACTTCGCTCCCACGACCCGCTACCGGGACTACCCGATCAGCCGCAGCTTGCTCCACTGGGAAAGCCAGAGCGGCACCTCCCAGGAAAGTCCCACCGGCCAGAACTACATCAACTTCAAAGCGGAGGGCTACCGCATCCTGTTCTTCGCTCGCCTCAACAAACGTGAACAGGGAGAAACCGCCCCGTTCGTATTTCTCGGTGCCGCCCGGGAGCTGAGATCCTATCAAGGAAACCGCCCCATCGAAATGGTCTGGGAACTCGAACATCCCATGCCGGCGGCCTTGTTCGAAGAAGCTCGGACGGCGTAGGTGCTTGTGTTTTGGGCAGTGCTGCGCCGCCGTTTGGTGGGCGTTTTGGCTGTGTGAGGGCCGCAAACCAAGCGCCCCGGGCCGACCGTGCATCGTCTGATCCTTGCCCATGTCCGGGAGAGGCAGGCCCGAGATGGTCAACACTGAAGTGGCCCCGGCTCCGCTCGGTCTCGGTGACCAGCTGCGATAGGGGCGCCGCCTGGGGGTTCGAGTCCCTCCGGTGGCATGGGTTGGCCCAAGACTTTGACGGGCCTGGCCGTTGTCTCCTCGAGATGAGAATGCCGAGATTTGAAGATGTGGACGAGCATCCCCGGAACGGGGTGGCCTCGATGGTGGACGTTGCGTTCCTGATGCTGGTGTTTTTCCTGGTCGCCACGACCATCGTGCCGACGGAAAGGGATCTGATGATGAAGGCTCCGACTCACCGGGGTGATGTCGAAGCCCCAACCCTGCCGATTCACCTGGAGATCGAGGACGACGGCAGCATCTGGTGGGGTGAGGAGAGCGGACGACTGCCGGTGGCCAGCGATGACCGGCGGCTTCCGGAATTGCTCGCCCTGCTGGAGCCGGCGGTCGAGGCGGTGCGGGCGGGTGGCGAGGAACCGCCGGTGGTGTTGAAGGTTGCGGACGGGGCGAAGCAGCAGGATTTCATCAATGTGATGGATGCCCTTGCCTCGGTCGAGATGACCCGGATCTGGCTGACGGACTTCGAGTGATCCCCGGCGGTCAGGGCACCCGGATCGGCTCGAGCTTTTCGGTGGTGAAGCGCACGGCCACCTTGTACTGGCCGGCTTGCATCGAGGTGCCGAGCAGGATCGATCCGCCGCCCTCCATCCGCCAGAGGTGCGAGGCGAGGAAAACGTCGTCCCGCAGCTCGGAGCGGGGCGGGTACTTGCCCGCCTGCAACGGCTTGCCGTGGAGCTGGCTCAGCACCTTGATGAGCTCGGACCAATTGTCCTTGAGCCTCGATTCGTAGGAGTCGCCGCCGAGAGGCTGGGTCTGGAGGCTGATCTCATCGAGCGCGCCGCTTGCGGACCAATCGAAATAGAGTTCGCAATGGAGTCCGCCGATCTGCTGGCGGGTGCGGAAGGTGCCGTTCAGGCCGAGGCGGCCGAAGAAGGTTTCGTCGATGGTGGACTCGACCAGTTGGCTGGCCTTGAGCTTGGCCTCGACCTCCTTGCGGGTGTCGCCGAAGCACAGCGTGTCGAAGACGGCGGCGGGATCGCCATCGGGCTCCGGGGCGTCGGGCAGGTCGCGCCTGGCGAGCCAGTTGCGGTCGTTTTCATGCAGCCGCTCGAGCGGCAGGGAAAAGACCCGGCCATCCTCCTTGCGGATCGTGACCTCGTGGGTGTCGTGGGAGACGTATTCGCCACGGAACGAGGCCGAGGCATCGGTGTTCCTCCAGACCCGGGGTTCGGCCCGGGCCAGGGTCGCGCCAACGACCAGCAGCAGCAGGGAAAGGCGGATCATGTTCGAGGGCAACGTCGCGGGGTCGGATCCTTCTTGGGTGAAATGTCGGATCGCCATCCAAAAAAATCCCGGCAGCGCAGGGCGGTGCCGGGATGAAAGGGGTGAGGGCCTCGGGCCTTACCACTTCTGGGTCCGGGAGTGGCGGAAGTAGGTCTCGAAACCGAGTTCCGGCGGGAATTCCGAGAGGCCGTCGTGGGGATTCATCTCGATGCGGTGATCGGTGCCGCTCCGTTCGTAGGGAGGCTTGAAGGTTCCGCGGTAGGTCGGGCAGGTGAAGGTGAAGAGCTCATACCAGCCGTAGCCGAAGCGGCGCAGCGCGCGGTTGGTGCCGTCGACGACGCCGTAGGAGAAGCCGGCCTTGCGACCGTAGCGCTCGTTCTTGCGGACGATCTGCTCGGGGATCTCGACCAGGCCGTAGAGGATGTTGCTGATGGCCCGGCCCAGCTTGCGGGTGGAGGTGTACTGGCTGCCGGGAGGAGCCTGGATGTCGGCGGAGGCGATGCCGCCGAGTGAGAGGAATACGGTTGCGAGAACGAGGAGTCTTTTCATGACGCTTGAAGGGAGTTTTCCCATTCACCCGCCGCTTGGCAACGGGAAAGTTTGGCACGGGTGAAACTCGAACTGGTGGGAAGCGGGAGGTGGCCGTGCCTTCCAGGCCTCACCTCACGAACGTCGATCAGGGCCCCGGGCCTGGAAGGCCCGGCCACGGCCCGCCGCATGCCGGTCAAGCCAGCTCGCTCCGCCCGCCACTTTCAGTGAAACTCGCTGTCGGGTTTGCCACCTTTGCGGTGAACGGGTGGGGGCAGGGGGAAGGTGGCGGCTCGGCCCCGGGATTCGGGCGCTTTCCGGCTCAGAGCGAGACGCCGGTGGCATTGAGCACCCCCGGAATGACGCGCACCGCCTCCATCACCTCGGGCGAGAGGGGGGCATCGACCTCGATCACGCTGAGGGCATTGCCGGCGGATTTGTTGCGGGCGAGGGAGAGGTTGGCGATGTTCTGCCCGGCTTCGCCGAGGACCGTGCCGAGGGCCCCGACGATGCCGGGGCGGTCGTCGTTGCGAACGATCAGGAAGTGGCCCTTGATGTTGGTGTCGACGAAAAGCCGGTCGATTTCGACGATGCGCGGTGTCTTGCCGATGATGGTCCCGGCGAGGCGGAATTTCCGGCCGTCCTTGCTCAGCTCGGCGACCAGCAGCTCGTGGTATTCGGTGCGGGCGTTGATGGTGGACTCGATCAGGTCGAGGCCCATCTCGGCGGCGACGGCGGGGGCGTTGACGATGTTGACCTGGCCGTCCGCGCGGGCGGACTCGAGCAGGGCGGTGAGGGCGGTGCGGGCGACCAGTGCGGTGTCCTTTTTCGCCAGCGGGCCGTGGTAGGAAATCCGCAGTGAGTCGGGGTTCTCCGGTCCAAGCTTGGCGAGCATGCGGCCGAGGGCGGCCCCGAGGTCGAGGAACGGACCGACCTCGCTGAGCGTGGCGGCGTCGAGCGATGGCATGTTGATCGCGTTGCGGATCTCGCCGGTGCTGAAGAAGTCGCGGATCTGCTCGGCGACCTGGATGCCGACGTTTTCCTGGGCCTCGTGGGTGGAGGCGCCCAGGTGCGGGGTGAAGGCGACATGCTTGCCGAAGGCGAAGAGCGGGTGATCGGCGGGCGGCGGCTCCTCCTCGAAGACATCGAGCGCGCAGCCGGCGATGTGACCGGAATCGATCGCCTCCTTGAGCGCGGCCTCGTCAATCAGGCCGCCGCGGGCGCAGTTGACGACGATCGCGCCCGGGTTCATCAGGGCGAGGCGGTCGGCGTTGAGCAGGTGGCGGGTGTCGTCGGTCATCGGCACGTGCAGCGTGACCACGTCAGCGCCGCGCAGGGCGTCGTCGGGCGATTCGGCCAGCTCGACCTTGAGTTCGTCGGCCCGGTTCTGGGTGAGGAAGGGGTCGTAGGCGACGACCTTCATGCTGAAGCTCTGGGCCCGCTTGGCGAATTCGCTGCCGATGCGGCCCATGCCGATCACGGCGAGGCGCTTGCCGTAGAGTTCGATGCCGGCGTAGGCCTTGCGCGCGGTCTTGAAGTCGCCCTTGAGCACCTCGGCGTGGGCCGGAGCGATGTTGCGGGCGCAGGAGAGCATCAGGGTGAAGGCGTGCTCGGCGGTGGAAATCGTGTTGCCGGTGGGCGTGTTCATCACGATCACGCCGTGGGCGCTGGCGGCATCGCGGTCGATGTTGTCGACGCCCACTCCGGCGCGGCCGACCGCTTGCAGCTTCTTGGCGGCGGCGAAGACTTCGGCGGTCACCTTGGTTTGCGAGCGGACCACCAGGCCATCGTAGTCGCCGATGATTTCCAGCAGTGCCTCCGGGGCCAGGCCGGTGTTGACGTCCACCGAAATGTCCGGGTGGGCGGTGAGGGCGTCGACGCCCTTGTCCGAGATGGGGTCCGAAACGAGTACGCGAAAGCTTGCCATGTCGGCGCGGGGCATAGGGATCCCGGACGCCGCTTGCAAGTCCGGCGAGTTTTCATCCGGTCGGCCGATGGGTCCGGAGCCGGGCGCAGGACGCCCCTGGCCGACGGTTGCGCGGTCCGAAGCGTGATCGGGTTTCTTTGGGCGTCGGAGCGCCGGATCTCGACTCGGAGGCGCTCCCGGTGCGACCAGGGGCGGGATTTGCCAGTAATGCTGTATTTACATTCGATCGCAGATGGCCATACGCAAGGGAAAAGAGAAGGCTTTGGAGGATCGACTTGGGAAAGGCGTGCTTCTTGACGCTCGGGCCGCTGGAGCAGCATGATCCGCGGCATGTCAGACGAACGACGGCCTTTCTCCTCGCCCATGCTTGATGGTCCCGACCGTGCGCCCTCGCGGGGCATGCTCTATGCGGTGGGTTTCAAGAAGGAGGACTTCAACAAACCGCAGATCGGGATCGCCTCGACGTGGTCGGAGGTGACGCCCTGCAACATCCACATCGACCGCCTGGCCAAGGAGTCGGCGAAGGGGGCGGACGCCGCCGGGGGCAAGTCGACGATTTTCAACACCATCACCATTTCCGACGGCATCTCGATGGGGACCGAGGGGATGAAATACTCGCTGGTTTCCCGCGAGGTCATCGCCGACTCGATCGAGACGGTCGTCGGCTGCGAGGGCATGGACGGCTACGTGGCGATCGGCGGTTGCGACAAGAACATGCCGGGATGCCTGATCGCGATGGCGCGGATGAACCGTCCGGCGGTCTTCGTGTACGGCGGCACGATTCTGCCGGGCTGCGCGACGATCAAGGGCGAGGAGAGGGAGCTCGATATTGTTTCCATCTTCGAGGCGGTCGGGAAGCATGCGTCGGGCGAGTACAACGACGAGGATCTGGAGGCGGTGGAGTCCTGCGCGATTCCCGGCGAGGGGTCCTGTGGCGGGATGTACACGGCCAACACCATGGCGAGCGCGATCGAGGCGCTCGGGATGAGCCTGCCGAACAGCTCGGCGCAGGCGGCGGTGTCCGACGACAAGAAGCGTGATTGCTTTGATGCCGGGGTGGCGGTGCTGAATCTGATCGACAAGGGGATCAAGCCTCGCGACATCATGACCCGCGAGGCATTCGAGAACGCGATCACCGTGGTGATCGCACTGGGGGGATCGACCAATGCGGTGCTGCACCTGCTGGCCATGGCGCATGCGGCCGAAGTCGAGCTGAGCATCGATGACTTCACCCGCATCGGGAAAAGGGTGCCGGTGCTGGCCGACCTGAAGCCGTCCGGGAAATACGTGATGGCCGAACTGGTGCGGATCGGCGGCACCGTGCCGCTGATGCGGCGCCTGCTGGAGGCGGGCCTGCTGCATGGCGACTGCATGACGGTGACCGGCAAGACCATGGCCGAGAACCTGGCCAACTCGCCCCTCGAGTATCCGGAAGATCAGCAGGTCATCCGGCCGTTCGACAATCCGATCAAGAAGGACAGCCACCTGCGCATCCTCTACGGCAACCTCGCGCCCGGCGGCGCGGTGGCGAAGATCACCGGCAAGGAAGGCGAAGCCTTCACCGGGCCGGCGCGGGTCTTCGACTCGGAGGACGAGGCGATGAAGACGATTCTCGACGGCGGGATCCACGACGGCGACGTGATCGTGATCCGCCGCGAGGGACCGAAGGGTGGCCCCGGCATGCGCGAGATGCTCGGGCCGACCAGCGCGATCATGGGTCGCGGTCTGGGCCAGAAGGTGGCGCTGATCACCGACGGACGCTTTTCCGGCGGAAGCCACGGCTTCGTGGTTGGCCACGTGACGCCCGAGGCGCACGACGGCGGCCCGATCGGGCTGTTGGTCGAGGGCGACATGATCACCATCGATGCGGTCAACAACCAGCTCTCGGTGGATCTCGATGACGACGCCCTGCAGGCCCGGCGTGACAACTGGACCCGGCCCGAGCCGCGCTACACCCGCGGGGTGCTGGCGAAGTATGCGAAACTGGTGACCAGTGCGAGTGAGGGCGCGGTGACGGACAAGAACTTGTGAGGGGTGACGCACGGCGGTTGCCGTGGGGTGCGCGGCTTGCCGCGGGAAGTCTCAGGGTCTTTGCCTTCGTCTTCCTGCTTTGGCTCATGATCGCCGGACTGGGGCTGGCGGTGTTGTGCTTGCAGGGTGCGACCATCGCCGGGCCCGTTTCCGTCGGCCTTCGATCATGGGGCATCTCTCTTGGTGTGCTGGCGTGCCTTGCCTTTCTCTTTGCCCTGGTTCGGGGGCCGACACTGCTTGCCGGCGGCATCCTGGATGCGCACCGGGGCCTGGATGTTCGGGGAAGGAACTGGGGCCGGGAATTGCTCTGGGATGTGCTGGCCTTTGGGGCGACGACCGCCGCATCCTATTTCACGATTCAATTCCTGTTCGTACTCGCCATCACGCTGTTCACGGGAGCGGAGCCTGCCCGCATGACGCTGCTGGCGCTCAACTTCCTGTGTGCGGGTGGCGGCTGGATCCTCCTGCCACGGATTTCGAAGTGGCAGGACTGTTGGAATACCCGGACAAGTGATCCCGAGGAGCTCGGGGATAAAGGCTGACTGCGTTGCTTCCCGAGCCTGGCGGTGCAGGGGTTTCGCGGGGTTTCGCTGAGGTGAGACACCGTTTCGCTCGACTCTCCCCAAGGGGGGTGCCCCAACCTTAGCCTGTTGTGACCTCCGGCAGGGGTGGCGGCTCAGGCGGATCCGCCGGAGTCCAGAGCAGGCCGAGCATCCACCCAAGCAGTCCGATGCAGGCACCGATGGTCACGCCCAGCGCGGCAAAAGCAGCCACCGCCAACACTTGCGCGGAAACGGGGATGTCGGGATCCGCAATCCCGGCGGCGAGCATGCCGATGAGGGCTCCAAGCAGGTGGGCGGAGACGATGCCCAGGGGGTCGTCGAAGTGATAGCGGTCGAAGGCCCACGAGAGGAGGGAGGAGGTGGCTCCCGCCACCAGACCAAGCAGCGAGGACTGGAGACCGGTGAGGACGTCCGCGGGGGCGGCGATGGCGGCCAGGCCGGCGATGGCCGCGACGAGCAGCGTCACTCCCCGCGGGCGGATGGAGAGGGGAATGGACACGAGGGCTGCGGTCAGGATCGAGCCACCGAGGCAGAGGAAAGTGTTGTGCAGGACGCTGGCGACCACGGGGGTGTCGATCGCAAGGACGGAACCTGCCTGCATGCCGACCGGCAGCAGGAGGAAGACGACCGCGCCGATCACGAAGAGCGTCAGCGACCGGGCACCAAAGCGGGCCCGCTGCGGATCCCGGCGGACCGGGATACCCGCCGTGGTCGAGTCGACCTGCCACGGTGCCATGGGCGGACAAATCCGGGCGAGGGCGACCATGGCGAGGCCGACGCCTCCCGCGAGCAGATGGACATTTCCGGCTCCGCCGAAATCGACCGCCCCCATGACGGACAGCCAGCCGCCGCCCCAGAGCCAGGCGGTGGCGAGTGGGAATCCGAACGCACCCGTGGCCACCGCCGCCAGCACCACCATCGGCGTCCGGTAGCGCCCGGCCATCAGGCCGACGACGAATACCCCGCTGCTGATCGCGAAGGCGGCCTGATAGAAAAAGTCGGTCCACATCGTGAAGGCGAGGCCGTAATCAAACGGGTCCGAGTGCAGGGAGTCCTCGACGAGCAGCGGTCCACCGATCGAGGAAGGAAGGAAGCCGCCTGCCGCGTGGTCCATCGGATACGAGGTGTTGAACCCAAACAGCCAGTTGCCGAGAAGGATGGCACCACCGCTGCCGAGGACCGCCAGCGGCGCGAATCGACCGGATCGGCGCCGGGCGATGGCGGCGATGATCAGGCCGTAGCCGGAAAGTCCGAGGATCATCATCACCCCGCTGCTTGCCACGAAGCCGTTGCTGCGGCTGAAGAAGGCCTTGGTTTCCTCGCCGACAGGGGAGCCGTCGAAAGTGAATGCGTCCTGGTATTCGGCGGGTTGACCGGCTCCCGGCGCGGCGGCAAGGGCCTCGCTCCAACCGTAGTCGCCGGCGGGGGCATCGACCGGTGAATCGAAGGCGAGTCGGGCGAACAGCAGGAAGAGCACGATGAAGCCGATCGAGGCGAAGCCCAGGAGGATCCATTGAACGAGTCGAGCGGCTTTCACGGGGGTGAGCTAGCACCCCGGGAGTGAGATGGCAATGGGGGCGAGGGGTGGAGGGAGGTGGCTGTGTGGCGCAAAGCTCTGCTTTGCGAGTGGATCCCCATGGCTCTGCCGTGGGGTGAGTTGGGCCGATAGGCGGCGAAGCGGGAGCTTCACCGATCTCTCGCAAGGCTCAGCCTTGCGCCACCTCGGGCAGGATCCGGATGAGGGTGGGATGACGGTCGAGGAGGTCGCGGGCGGTGCTGCGGACGGCGTCGGGGGTGAGCGCGCGGTAGATCTCGGTGCAGTCACGGTGATGGGTGACCGGGAGACCGAAGAGCAGGTCGATGGCGGCGTGGCGTGCGACCGAGCCGGGCGATTGCATTTCGATGGCGGTCGCGGAGAGGACGGTGGCGCGAACGCGGTCGAAGGCATCGGCGGGAATGCCGTCACTGGCGAGGGCGGCGATCTGCGAACGCAGTTCTTCCTCGGCGAGTTCGACCTGGCCGGGATCGGTGGCCATGTAGAAGGCGAACAGCCCGGTGTCGTGGCCGTGGAACTGGGTGGCGCCGACTTGATAGGCGAGTCCCAGTTGTTCGCGGATGCGCATGAAGAGCGGCCCGGCCATGTCGGTGCACCATTCCTGGAGGAACCGCAGGGCGTGGCGTGAATTGTCGAGCGCGGCGGCTCCGGGGTAGCCGAGGGCGAGCACGGCCTGCTTCTTGGGTAGGTGTCCGACGTGTTCGGCGGCCTCGAGGACCGTCGAAGACGGCGGCTGCCAGGCCTCGCCGCCGGGGAGGGGATCGAGCGCCTTGGCCAGAAGCTCGCGGGCGGCGGTGGGATCAAAATCGCCGGCGAGCGCGACCACCAGGTTGGGCCCGCGGAAATGCAGCGAGTGGTGGGCGGCCAGCGCGAGCCGGTCGAGGGCTTCGAGCGAGGCTTCCTCCCCGAGCGAATGGACGCCGAAGCCGGTGTCTCCGAAGAGATGGCCACGCAGCTGGCGGAAGGCGACGGACAGGGGGTCGGCAAGGGTCTCGCGGAGCTGGGCGAGCTGTGCGGCGCGTTCGCGGTCGATGGCCGCGCTGTCGAGCGCGGGTGCGGCGAGGATTTCGCCGAAAAGCGGGAGCAGGGTGTCGAGGTCCGGCGTGAGTCCCGCGAGCTGGACCAGCAGCGAGTTGTTGCCGGAACTGGCGCCGACCGAGGCACCGCGGGACTCCAGCAGTGTGGAAAGCTCGGCGGCGTCGTGGTGGCGGGTGGCCTGCGGCAGTGTGGCGGCGAGCAGGCGGTTGAGGCCGGCGGTGGCGGTGGTCTCGGAGGCGGCCCCGGCGCGGATGGCGGCCTGAACCGCGATCACCGGAACGCGGGGATCCGGAAGCAGGGCAACCGTGGTGCCGTTGGCGAGCGTGAAGGTTTCCGGTTCGGGATGGCTTTTGCGCGCGGGGCGCATGGCGGTGGGCACCGGCGCATCCTCCGGGTCGAGGACGGTGAGCGTCTCGCGGGACTCGGTGAGCTTCGCCAGGGCCTCGCGGATGGCGGCGGCATTGACGGCCTCAAGTTGATCGACATAGCGGCGGGTGAAGTCGAGGTCGCGGGCCTCGTGCCAATTCGACGCGAGGTCGGTGGCGCGTCCGGAAGCGGTGCTCAGCGCGCGGAACTGGGCGGCCGCCACCTGCCGCTTGGCGCGGGCGAGGTCGTCTTCGAGCGAGGTGCCGGTGTAGGCAACGAGCTCGGAGCGGATGGCCTCGATCAGTGCGTCGCGCTTGGCCGGATCAGCCTCGGCGGTGATGCCGAAAAGCCCCTCGCGCCCGGGGCCGTTCCACGACCACGCGGAGATCTGGAGGGCGAGTTCGCGCTCTTGCCGGAGGTGCCGGTAGAGCGGGGCGGAGCGGCCCTTGCCAAGCATCACGGCGGCAAGATCGAGCGCGGGGGTGTCGGGATGCCCGAGCGGCGGGGTTTTCCACACCAGCGTGATCTTCGAGGCCGGGATGGCGAAGGTGTCGCTACCGTGCCGGGGGCCGAGTTGCTCGGAATCGACGGGGACGACGGGTTCCTTTCCGCCACCGCGATCGAAGCGACCGAAAATCTCCGTGATCCGGCTTTGTAGAGCCGCTTCATCGAAGTTCCCCGAAAGGCAGAGGCAGGCCCGGTCGGGCGAGTAGCGGGACGCGTGGTAACTACGAAGGTCGTCGTACTGGATGGCATCGAAGAGGTGTCGGTGGCCGATCACCGGTTGGCGGCGGGCGTCGTGGACGAATGCGGTCGAGAAGAGGAGTTGGTGGGCGCGGTCGTCGGGGTCGTCGAGGCCCATGTCGATCTCGCGGCGGATCACGTCCTTTTCGCGCTCGAACTCGGATTCCGGCAGGTGCGGCTCGAAGACCATCGCGGCGAGGACGCGGAGGAAATCGTCGAGGCCGGAGTCGGGGCCGTCGATGTAGTAAACGGTCCGGTCGAAGCTGGTGTAGGCATTCCAGTGGCCGCCGGCCGCCTGGACGGTTTCGGCGAGTTCGGTCGGGCCGAATTCGCCGGCGCCCTTGAAGACCATGTGTTCGAGGAAGTGCGAGAGGCCGCTGCCGAGAAGCTGGTCCTCGTGGATGGATCCGGTCTCGATCCAGAGCTGGGCGCTGACGACCGGCGCGGCGTCGTCGGGGTCGAGGATGACCGACAGGCCGTTCGGCAGGGTGGTGAGGGTGGCGGTGGTGGGCGGGAGCACGGGGCGAAGCTGAAGTTCCAAGTGAGAAGTTCCAAGTTCCAAGCGACGGGCAACCTGGGCGAAAGCTTGCGTGAGTAGGCGGGGTGGGGGAGCGTGGCGGGGATGTCGGAGGATCCGTATCGGCCGCCGAAGAGCGATGATGACGCCCCGGTGCTCAGCAAGCACGCGCTGGTCGAGGTGGTGCGTGCCTGGGAGAAGCTGCGGATCGCCTACAACCTGATCCTGCTGCTGCCGGGCCTCGGCATCGCGGTGTTGTGGATGACCCGCCAGCAGCTGCCGGTGGTTTTTGTGATCGTGCAGGTGATCCTGGTGACGATCGCGGCGAACCTGGCCTTCCTGCTGGGACCGGCGGCGGAGGTGTATTTTCGCGCCATCTTCCGCAGGGGCGAGACGATCGGCTTCGGGCGGATGCTGATCTTCGGCGCCGGGCTCGTGGTGTCCGCCGGGGTGTTTCTCGTGGCGCTGTTGCTGGGGATGGCGTGAGCCGGACCTCCGCGTGCCAAAGCTGGAGCTTCGGCAACCTCTCGCAAAGCGGGAGTCTTGCGCCACTCAGTCCTTGCCCGGATCGTAGAAGATCCGGACGTCGGCCTTCTGGCCGCCGAGCAGTTGCTGGGCGCGCTTGAGGGCGTCGCGGGTCGAGAGGTTCGGATTGCTCGGGCGGTACATGAAGATGTTGCTCTCGCCGGCTTCCCGGTCGGTGCCTTCCTGGATGAGCTTCAGAGTGCCGGACTTCCGCAGGACCTTGTAGACATCCTTGGGGGCGCCGGAGATGAGCACGTGCCGGTCCTGTGAGCGCATGAACTTGATGAGTTCCTCGAGGGCGAGCACCGAGGTGGCGTCGAGGTGGCGCGCGTTCTTGAGCCGGAGGATGAGCACCTTGAGCGAGGGGTCGGCCGCAGTGCGCTGGACCTGGTTGCGGAAAAGCTCGGCCGCGCCGAAGAACAGGTCGCCCTCGACGTGGACGATGGAGATCGCCGGGTTCGGGCGCTTGCGCTTTTCGCCCATCTCACGGAGTTCACCCTTCTCGCTGAACTCGTATTCGACGAGGTGCGGCTTGCTCGCCCGGCGGAGGAAGAGGGTGATCGACAGCCCGACGCCGATGAAGATCGCGACATGCAGCGGCGCCAGCAGGGTCGCCAGGAAGGTGGCGGTGATCACCGCGGCGTCGTCGTGGGTCGAGCGCAGGCAGACGCGGATGTTGGTCGGATTGATCAGGCTGGAGGCAATCGCGATGACCAGGGCGGCGAGTGCGGACTTGGGGACGTAGTCGATGAGGGCAATGCCGATGCCCGGCAGCCAGGCGATGAGCAGGGCGCAGAGGAGCACGATCACGCCCGAGTAGAGCGAGGAAAACCGGGTGCGGGCACCGGCCTCGTAGTTGAGGACCGAGCGGGTGAGCGAACCGGAGGCGGCCATGCCGCCGGCGAAGGCGGATGCCACGTTGGCGGCGCCGACGGCGAACATGTCCTGGTTGACCTCGGCGCGGTCGCCCGAGCGTGAGGCGATGGACTTCGCCATGACGGTGTTTTCGAGGCAGGCGAGGAAGGCGATGGCGAAGGCGACACCGGTGAGGGCGCTGAGGTCGTTCCAGAACCGGCCCGAGGTGAAATCAGGCATTCGGGGGGCGAGATCGCCGAAAGTGAAGGTCTTGAACGTGGCGACCCCGGCAAAGGATCCACCCGAGTGGATCATGGATCCGAATACCGCGGAAACGGCGACGAGCAGGATGGTGAAGACGGGCCAGTGTGGCTTCCATTTCTGGAGCAGGTGGTAGGCGGCGAAGGTCACCACCCCGATCAGCAGGGGCTGCCATTGGATTTCACCGAGGTGGCGCCCCAGCGACATGACAAGGTTGATGAAATTCGCCGGGTGGTCCGCACTGACCTGATCCGAGATGCCGAAGACGTGCTTGAACTGGTTGGCCATGATCAGCACGGCAGCACCGGTCAGGTAGCCGACGAGCACGGAGCGCGAGACATACTGGAGGAGATCGGCGACCTTCAGGGCACCCCCGACGAGGCAGAACACGCCGACCATCAGGACCAGCAGGGGGATCAGCTCGACTTCGCGGGGGGCGAGGGCCTGCTCGGCGGCGAAGAAGCTGAAGAGCATGAAGGCGGTGGCATTGGTCGGGCCGAGGATGGTGTGTCGCGAGCCGGCGAAGACCGGGGCGACGATGGCGGCGACAGCCGAGCAGATGATGCCGAAGGAAATCGGAAGTTCGGCGATGGCCGCGTAGGCGATGCCCTGGGGGACCGCGAGCAGCGCGACATTCGGCGCGGCGCCGATGTCGGCGCGGAACTTGGCGCGGTCGTAGCGTCGGATGGGGCCGCTGATCGCGTTGAGACGCACCCCGCCCTCACCGAAGAAGCCGCGGATGCGGCGCCAGAACCGGCTCGGCTGTGAGGAGGGCATGGGCGGGATTCTAACGGAAGCGGGCGCGGCGGAAAAGCAGGATGCCGAGGGCGATGCAGGCGAGGTTCGGGATCCACAGGATCCACTGGCCGTCCTCCGACGGGCTTTCCAGGACGGAGCCGGCGAGGAAGTAGAGGGCGCCGATCCCCAGGCTGATGACCAGGCCCGAGGAGGTGTCGCGGCGGCGGGCCTTGATGCCCATCGGCACCCCGATCATGGCGAAGGCGAGGCAGGCGAAGGACGAGGTGTAGCGCCGCCACTGCTCCGCCACGAAACGGGCCCGGAACTTCTCGGGAAGATGCTGGTTTTCGTCGAGGAATCGGTCGATCTCGGCGTTGGTCATGGCGCTCGGCCGGGGCTTGCGCTGCACGTCGTCCGAGTAGTCCACGACCATCCACTCGAGTTCCTCGGAGAGCAGCGTGAAATCCTTGTTCGGTCCGGCCGGGCCGTCGGAATAGGCTCCCGTGAGCTTCAGCCGGATCTGCTTGTTCTCCTCGTCGACCACGGTCTCGGCGGTGTCCGCGTGGATGTAGGCTCCGCCGATCCCGCTGTCCTCGCTGTCGTCCATGACGAAGATGTGGAAGTTGTGGAAGACATCGCCGCGGCTGTATTCCGAGTCGACCTTGACGTTGCGGATGCGGGTCTGGTCGACGCCGGCGCGGAGGAGCGACCGTGGGTCCTGGATGATGGTGTTGGTGACGATGTCCTCGACCTTCCGTTTTGCCTCCGGAGCGACCTTGATGTTGAGCCACATGCAGAGGCAGGAAAGCAGGATGCCCAGGAGTAGTACCGGCACCGAGAGCCGCGTGAGGCCGATGCCGGCGGCGCGGAAGGCGTTGAGTTCGTTGTCGGAGGACAGCCGGCCGAAGACCAGCAGCACCGCCGAGAGGAAGGCCCAGGGGATCGTGTAGATCAGCGACACGGGGAGCACGCCGAGGATGAAGTCCCACAGGATCCAGACGGGGGCGCCCATGTCGACGAGCAGTGGCCGGATCTCCTTGAAAAGATTTCCCAGCACGAGCAGCGCGCAGAGAAGCATGATCGCGAACAGGGTGCCTGAAAGGACGCTCAATCCGATGTATCGATCCGAAATTCGCATGTTCGCAACGGGCGGAGCTTGGATCCGGTGGAGCGGGCTGTCGAGATGGGAGTCAGGCTGACTTGCGGCGGCTGAGCAGGACCACCACCGCGGCCAGCCCGAATCCGGCGAGGGCGGTCGCCGCCGCCGGGTGGAGCCCGATGGCGATGAGCGCGTAGCCGAGCGCGGCGGCGGCGGCGGCGGAGAGTGCGTAGGGCAGCTGCGAGAGGATGTGGTCGAGCGGTTGGCAGCCGGCGGCCATCGCGCTGACGACCGAGGTGTCGGAGAAGGGGCTGGCATGATCGCCGAAGACCGCGCCGCCGAAGACGGCACCGATCACGGCCGGGGCGAGCGTGGCGACGACCTCGGGCGAATGCCCTTCACCCAGGATTCCGAGGGCGAGCGGCATGATCAGTCCCATCGTTCCCCAGGAGGATCCGGTGCTGAAGGCGGTGATCGAGGCGGTGGCGAAGACGGCGAGCGGTAGCCAGCCGGGGCTCACGTTCGCGCCAAGAAGGTCCTTCACGGCGGTTGCCGCGCCGAGGGCCTCGAAGACGCTGCCCAGCGACCAGGCGAGGACGAGGATGACCAGGGCCGGGAGGAGACCGGCGGCTCCGCGGACGGCGGCCTCGGCGGGACGCGTGGGAGCATCCCCGGGGTGGCAGAGCCAGGCGGTGAAGAGCCCGAGCAGGGCGCCGCCGACGAGGGCGACCGGGCCGGCCTGGCCCGACGCCGCCTCTCGCCAGGCGTCGAGCGAGAAAAGACGAACGGAATTTCCCGACCAGACCTGGAACGAAAGCGCGATGCCGAGCGCGAGGGCGAGCAGGGGCACGATCACCCGCCAGATGGCGCTCGCGTGGTTCTCCTGATCAGGGACCTCGTCGCGGGTCGGGCGGTAGCGGCGCATCGCCTTCGGTTCCCAGCGGACGAAGATCGCCAGGGGGACGAGGATCAGGGTGAGGACACAGTAGGGGTTGGCGGGAATCGAGCGGAAGTAGAGCTCGTAGGCGTTCTGTTCCGGCAGGCTGTCCCGGATGAGGGTGAGCTGGGTGGCGATCCAGGTGGAGATGAAGGCGACGCAGGCGACCGGAGAACTGGTCGAGTCGACCACCCAGGCCAGCTTTTCACGCGAGATTCCGGTGCGGTCGACGGCTTTTCGCGCGATGCGGCCGACGAGCATGGAGTTGGCCAGGCCGTCGAAGAAGCACAGCAGCCCCATCGCGTAGGCGGAGCCGAGAACCTTGCGCTGCGGGGGCTTGGGACCGTTCAGCAGGCGTCGCAGCAGGGTCTCGAAGCCTCCCGAGGTTTCGAGCAGCCCGGCGAAGGCCCCGAGCAGGAGGGTGAAGACCAGCGCCCCGATGTGCCAGGCTCCCTCGAACTGCGGGAAGACGTGCACGCCGAGGGCGACCCGCAGGGTTTCCAACGGCATCCCTTCGGCAAGGATCAGGGATCCGGCGATCACCCCGGCGGCCAGTCCGGTGGCGGCCTGACGTTGCACGACGATCACGGCAACGGCCACCACCGCGGGCCAGAAAGGGGCGACGGCTCCGAGTGGGGGGATCCGCGCCACCGCAATCGCCGACCCGGTGACGGCAAGCCAGAGGATGAGGGAGCGCATGGGGCAAGGATGGAGACCGAGCGCCCGATGGGAATCCGGAAACGTGGGTGGTGCGAGCGGGGCTCCTTGTCTGTTAGCGAAATTGCTTGATATCCAGCGGGATGCGGGATTGGCTCCGCCCCAACTTTTCCGTCTCCCAACGGAATGGTTGTTGTTGTCGGCACGCGGCCTGCTTGCTGACTGACCCCGACTCGTCGCCCATGTCAGCCCAAGAAATCCCGACCTCCTCGAATTCCTCCATCGAATCCTACAGCCGTCGTCGCGCCCTCGGGGTGATCGGTATGGGAGGTCTTTCCCTCGCTCTCTCCACCACACCCGCCTCGGCCTTCTGGTTCGGCAGGAAAAAGGCCGCTCTTGATCTTTCGAGCCTGCCGTCGGACTGGGTTCACCGGCAGGGAAGGAATCTTGAGAACTACGCCGATTTCCTGGCGGGCTTGAGGCTCAAGAAGGTGACGCCGCTGCAGGTGATCGAGGCCCACGCCAAGCGTCGCGGCAGCGTGTGGAACACCCTTCCGCCCAAGTCGATGTGGCGCAACATGGCACCCACGCTCAAGACGCTCGACCGCGTCGCGATCGAACTGGACCAACCGGTGAAGGAGATTGTTTCCGCCTACCGCAGCCCGGCCTACAACGCCCGCTGCGCCGGCGCCCGGCGGGGTTCCTGGCACAAGGCCAACGTCGCTCTCGACGTGAAATTCCATTCGCGCCCCTCCTCGGTGGCGTCGGTCGCCCGGAACCTTCGTTCGAACGGGCATTTCCGCGGCGGCATCGGACGGTATTACTCGTTCACGCACATCGACACCCGGGGCCAGAACGTCGACTGGTGAGCGGATCGGCAGCGGGGTTTGTCGCTTGCGGGAATTTTCCGGTCCGGATTTTCGGCTGGCTGACCGGGGCTTCCTGTTGTTGAGATCCAGCCCTCCGGGAGCACCGCAGGGCGGGTTGCCGGTTGATCTGAGATGAACATCATCATCGTCGGTGCCGGAGAGATCGGCCGCCACCTTGCCACCTCGCTGTCGAGGGAGTCGCACAGCATTTCGGTCATCGAGAGCGATCCCGATCTGGCCAGCGATCTCGAACAGAGCATCGACGCCAAGATCGTCGGGTCCGACGGCACCAGCGTCGAGGCCCTGGTCGAGGCGAACGTCGGCGAGTGCGGGCTGTTCCTCGCCCTCACGAGTTCCAACACGGCGAACCTCGTCAGTTCATCCATCGCCAAGAAGATGGGCGTCGAGCAGGTCGTCTGCCGGGTCCATCCCAGCCTCCAGCGCGAAGAGTGGCTGTTCGACTTCAAGGGCACCTTCGGGGTCGATCACCTGTTTTCCTCGGAAAGGCTCGCCGCGATCGAACTGGCAAAGTTCATCCGCAATCCGGAGTCGCTCACCGTCGAGGAAATCGCCCGCGGGCGGATCGAACTGCAGCAGGTGCGGGTCGACCCGAAGTCCGATGCGGTCGGCCGGACCCTCGCCGACCTCAAGGCGCCGGAGCGAACCCGGATCGCGATGCTGACCCGGGGTTCGGACCACCTGGTGCCGACGGCGGAGTCGCGGATCGAGGCGGGGGATGTCGTCACGATCTTCGGCGAACCGCGCAAGCTCAAGTCGCTGGCCGAGCGGCTGCAGAAGAAGAAGGACGACCGCGAGTCGC
This sequence comes from Haloferula sp. A504, assembly GCF_044385805.1. Classification (NCBI taxonomy): domain Bacteria; kingdom Pseudomonadati; phylum Verrucomicrobiota; class Verrucomicrobiia; order Verrucomicrobiales; family Verrucomicrobiaceae; genus Haloferula; species Haloferula sp. A504. The sequence goes on along the minus strand of NZ_JBISBU010000029.1, from coordinate 14,962 downwards.
TGCGGGTGGTGATCTTCGGCGGCGGCGAGTACGGATTCTCGCTGGCCCAGATGCTGGAGAGCTATCACTGCAAGGTCCGGATTTTCGAGCAGGATGAGGCGATCTGCCGTGGTCTGGTGGACCGGCTGTCCAACACCACGGTCATTCATGCCGACGCGACGGTGGTCGCCGAGCTTCAGGAGGAGCAGATCGACGGAGTCGATTTTTTCGTGGCGACCAGCAGCAGCGACGAGGACAACGTGATGACCTGCCTGCAGGCGCACACGCTGGGTGCGAAGACCTGCCTGACGCTGATTCACCGTGCGGACTATGCGGAGGCGATCAGCTCGTCGGGCCGGCACTTCGGGATTCAGGCGGCGGTCAGTCCGCGTGATGCCACCCGGCGCGAGATCGAGCGTTTCATCACCTCGGACCGCTTTCACCTCGTCAAGCAGATGCCCGGTGCCGAGATCCTCGAGATGCGGGTGCGCAAGGGGTCGCTGGCGGCGGGGCACATGGTCAAGGAGGTCGACTGGCCGCAGGGCTGCGTGCTCGTCGGACTGCTTCACGCCATCCATGCGGATGTCCCCGGTCCCGACGACGTCCTGCAGGCCGGGGATCACATCTACGCGGTCGTCTCACCGAAGGCGCGCAAGGCCTTCGTGAAACTGCTCGCCTGACGCGGCCTTGTTCCGATGAATTTCCGGATCCTCTCCAAAGTCCTCGGCTTGCTGTTGCTGCTGCTCGGTCTGGCAATGGCCGTGTGCGGGCTGTTCGCGCGCCTCGATGGCGTGCAGGCGGAAGGCCAGGCGGTCTCGGCCCTGCTGGTCTCGGCGGGAGTCACGGCGGTCGCGGCCGCGATCCTGATCGTCGCGGGGATCGGCAGGATCGAGCGCATTCCCCGTCGTGAAGGGGTGGCGATCGTCGGGCTCGGGTGGATTCTCTCGACGATCTTCGGTGCCTTGCCGTTCATCCTGTGCCCGCCGCATCTCAGCTGGCCGCAGGCGATCTTTGAATCGTCATCGGGTTTCACGACGACGGGATCCACGGTGATCGGCGACCTTGCGGCATGGCCCCGCGGCCTGCTGTTGTGGCGCGGCGTGACCCAGTGGCTGGGTGGCATCGGGATCCTGGTGTTGTTTGTGGCGGTGCTCTCGTATCTCGGCGTGGGATCGAAGTCGCTGTTCCGGAACGAGTCGTCCTTCCAGGCGGGGGAAGCATCGACCGCCCGGATCCGCGATACCGCGATGACCCTGCTGCGCATCTATCTCGGCATTTCGCTGACCTGCATGCTCGGGCTTCGCGCCTTCGGCTTGAGCTGGTACGACGCGGTCTCCCACGCGATGACCACGGTCTCGACCGGGGGATTCAGTCCGCACAATGCCAGCCTCGGATACTATTCGGGCTGGGGAAACGGCTGGGCGATCGAACTTTGGATCAGCCTTTTCATGGTCGTCTGCAGTCTCAACTTCCTGATTTATGCGGTCATCATCCGTCGCCGCTGGAGCCGCCTCAAGGATGAGGACGATGCCCGGTGGTTCATCGGGATCTGCACCCTGATCGCGGTCGGGATCGCGGCGGGCCTGGCGCTCGACGAGCGGTATTCCGTCGGCTTTGCCGGAGCCCTCCGGGAGAGCTGGTTCGTGGTGGTTTCGATTGCCTCCACGACCGGGTTTGGAACGGCCGACTACGAACTCTGGCCGGCGTGGTGCCAGGCGCTGCTGGCAATCCTGATGGTGGTGGGAGGCTGCTCGGGATCGACCGCGGGGGGGATGAAGGTCAGCCGCTTGATCGTTTTCCTGAAATCCTCCGCGCACGAGGTCATCCGGGCCTTTCGTCCGAACCAGGTCTTTCGCATGGTGGTCAACGGCAACCCGATCGACGGTGACGTGAGGGCCAGGACCACGTCGTTCGTGGCGCTGTATCTTCTGATCATCGCCGTCGGCTCGGTGGTGGTCGGGATCTTCGAGGCCGGGCACGGGATCAAGCTGGAGACCTGCCTGGCAGCCGTGCTCGCGACGCTCTCGAACATCGGCCCCGGTTTTGGAGATCTCGGGCCGACCGACAATTTCTCCGGTCTGCGGGAACCGACCCTGGTGGTTCTCTCCGGCCTGATGATCCTCGGCAGGCTGGAGCTGTTCGCCATTCTCGTGCTGTTCGTGCCGGCGGCGTGGAGGCGCTACTGAAGGAGCGCCGATTATGAAATCGGCAAGCGCAAGCGTGGAGGCTCGGTCGCCGATGCAGGTTTCAGCAGCGGTTGCGGGCGTGGGGCTGGGGACAGGAGGAGCCTTGCCGGGATGACTTCCCGAGCGCATTTCTTCTGACTCTCACGGGCTTGCCGATTTCATCATCGGCGCTCCATCCCAGGGGCTACTCTTTCGGGTACAAGTCCCGGTTGGAAGCCTGGAACTCCGGCTTCAAGCGCAGGGTGATCTTCGAGAGGTCGACGACCTTCCACGGGCCGAAGGTCCATTCGCCGCTCTTTCCGTCGTGGCCGATCCCGACGAGCAGGTGCACCGCGTCGTCGTTGATCTTGAGGTTCTCTTTCTTGGGCTCGAAATAGAAGGTGCGGAAGCTGCTGTCCCACGAGTCTTCCTCGACGAGTTTGGGGTCGAGATAGAAGACGTCGCCACTCGCCTCGTCGACCACGCGCAGATCGGGGTAGCCGCTGCGTTGTTCCTTGCCCTCGCGGGTCGTCGGGATCGAGCAGCTCAGGCCCTCGGTGGCGTCGAGATCACGCTGCAGGGCGTCCTCGAAGTGGCGCGAGACCTCGTTGATCCTGCGATGCTCACGGGCGGGGGAACCCTCGCGGCTGAGGACCTCGGTCGCCCGCGTGAGCGAGGCGTTGATCGCGTCGAGAACCCGGCGATGGGAAGGCTGGGCGGGTCCGAGCGGCAGGACCAGTTTGTCGGATGCGGCGTTCATGACGGTGGCGAATTGAAAGCGCCGCTCGTCGAGGTTCTCGCCGATCAGTTGACGGACGAGGGCGACATCGCGCTGGTTGGCGTCGCGGACGGCCTGTTCCTGCGAGGCCTGTTCCATTTCCGCGATCCGCCGTGAGTCCGGCCGGCTGGCCCCGCGGTAGAATCCCCATGCGATCATGGCCAGAAGGATGCCGACGATGATGATGGCGGCGTTGCGGGCGGAGGACTCCTTGCGGGAAGTCATGGCTCGATGGAAACGGCTTGATCGATGAGGGCTTCGGCCATTTCGGCATCGATGGCGCTGCGGGCGTGGATCCGGACGACCGGTTCGCCCTGGTGAACCTGCTGGCCGATCTTGGCGAGTCGACTGAATCCGACTGCCGGATCCACTCCATCGGTGGCCCGGGCGCGTCCGGCGCCGAGTTGAAGCGCTGCCTGACCGATCAGTCCGGCATCCATCCTTGAGACGGTGCCGGTGTCCTCGGCGGGAATCTCCCGGATGAACGGTGCGGCGTGAATCTCGCCAAGTCTTGGTAGATCATCGGGCTTGGCTCCCTGCGCCGCGACCATTTCATCGAAACGCTCTCGAGCGCTTCCGTCGTCGAGCAGTGCTTCGAGGGCAGGCCGATCGATTTCGACCAGCACTTCGGCGAGATCGAGCACCAGTTTGCGGAGGTCCTCCGGCCCGCCACCTTCGAGGCATTCGAGGGACTCGACCACCTCCAGGGCGTTGCCGACCGTCTGCCCGAGCGGCTCGGACATCGGATTGAGCAGCGCGTGCACCTCGACATCCATCTCCTTGCCGACCGCGATCATGGCGTCGGCGAGCGCCCGTGCCTGCTTCTCCGTCTTCATGAAGGCGCCGGATCCGAATTTCACATCGAGCACCAGGCGGTCGAGCGACTCGGCCAGTTTCTTCGACATGATCGAGGCGGTGATCAGGGGGATCGAGGGGACCGTGCCGGTGACGTCGCGCAGGGCGTAGAGCTTCTTGTCCGCCGGGCAGAAGTCGTCGGTCTGGCCCATCATCACGACTCCGATCCTGGCAAGTTGGGCGGCGGCCTGGTCGAGATCGAGGTGGACCTGGAAGCCGGGGATGGCTTCCAGCTTGTCGAGGGTGCCTCCGGTGATGCCCAGCCCCCGGCCGGAAACCATCGGCACGCGGCAGCCGGCCGCGGCGACGAGCGGGGCGAGGACCAGCGAAACCTTGTCGCCGATGCCCCCGGTGGAGTGCTTGTCGACGACCGGAGCGCCCTTCGGGTGTTTGAAGACGTCGCCGCTCTCGAGCATCGAGCGGGTCAGCGCCGCGGTTTCGACCGGATTCATGCCCTTGAAGAAGACCGCCATGGCGAAGGCCGACATCTGGTAGTCGGGCACCTCACCGGCGACGTAGCCGTCGATGAGTCCGCGGATTTCCTCGGGCTTCAGGTGCTCACCGTCGCGCTTGCGGCTGATGAGGGTGGGGATGTGGGGTTGCATCAGACCGGGGCGGTGTTTTGGCGGAGCCATTGGGCGAAGTCGTCTTCAGTCAGCTCACCCGAAGCGAGCGACAGGTAGAAGGGATACTTCTCATCCTCGCTGGCGGTGGGATACAGCCCATTGCGCACGAGAAACGTCTCGCAGGCCATCGCGCTGGTGCGCTTGTTACCGTCGATGAACGGATGGTTTTTGGCGATGCCGAATGCGTAGGCGGCGGCGAGCGCGCAAAGATCCGGCTTCGGATCGCCATAGTGCCACTTGTCCAAGGGTCTGCCGAGGGATGACTTGAGCATCCCTTCATCGCGGATGCCGGCGGAGCCGCCGTGTTCAGCAAGTTGTCGAGAGTGGAGCATGAGGATGAACTCATGCTTCAGCCAGATGGGTTCCGGGCCACTCATTGCGCCAGTTTCCGGAGGAGGTTGCGATTCTCTCGCATCAACTTCTCAGCGATCTCCATTTGGCGCTCCACTTCTTCGTCATGAGCCGACAGCTCGACTCCATTCGGCGTCTCGGTGACAAAGAGCGTGTCACCCTTGCTGACGCGAAGCTTCTCCAGCAGTTCCTTGGGCAGAATGACGCCGGCGGAATTCCCAACGGAAGTGATCTTGAGGGTGTGGTTCATGGAGGGACGTTATTACAGATGTTCTACCATGTCCAGTGGACCCTTCCGGGTGTTTGCTCAGGCCAATGGCCGGAAGTGTTCGGCCAGGAGCGCGGCGACCAGGCCGAAATCACCGTTGTGGACGGCAGGCCCCACCGCATTCAGCGTCAGCAGCGGGACCCGCTCGCGGGTGTGGTCGGTCCCGTGATGGTAGGGATCGTTGCCGTGGTCCGCCGTGATGATCAGCAGGTCGGGGGCCTCGAAGCGGCCGAGAAAGCCCCCCAGCCAGCGGTCGAACTCGATCAGGGCACCCGCGTAGCCCCGGGGGTCGCGGCGGTGGCCGTAGAGCATGTCGAAGTCGACGAGGTTGGCGAAGATCAGGTGAGGCGTGGCGCGATTCTCCCGCCACAGCTCGTCGATGGTTGCCATGCCGTCGGCATTCGATTTCGTCGGGTGGGACTCGGTGATCCCCGAACCCGCGAAGATGTCCGAGATCTTGCCGACACCGATGGTGTCGACCCCGGCAGCTTCGAGGCGGTTGAGCACGGTTGGCGGCGGGACGAGAGACTCGTCGTGGCGGTTCGAGGTGCGCTGGAAATCCGCTGCCGAGCCGCCGATGAAGGGTCGGGCAATCACGCGACCGATGCGGATGCCCTGCCGGTCGAGAAGCTCCCGGGCGTCGCGGCAGAGCGTCAGCAGGCGCTTGAGGCCGAAGATTGATGGGTCTTCATGCGCGGCGATTTGCATCACCGAGTCGGCGCTGGTGTAGAGGATCGGCTTGCCGGAGCAGAGGTGTTCCTCGCCAAGGCGCGAGATGATCTCGGTGCCGGACGCCGCTTCATTGCCGAGGAAGGAGGTGCCGGCGATTTCTTCGAGTTTCGTGACGAGATCGTCGGGGAACCGCTCGAAGGTCTCCAGTGCGGCATCAAGCGGAGCACCCATCAGCTCCCAATGTCCCGTGGTGGTGTCCTTGCCGGGAGATCTTTCCGTCAGGTGCGCCGAGGCGGAACCCGGCAAAAGGGGTGGGGAGGGGAGAGGGAAGTCCTCTCGCAGATCCCGAAGGATTTCGTGCAGTCCGAGGCCCGAGAGGGCGGGCAGCGCAAAACCGGGAACCCGCTCGAAGAGATGCCCAAGAGTATCGGCACCGGCATCACCGAAGTCGGCCGCGTCGGGAGCATGCCCGCAGCCGACGGAATCGAGAACCATGCAGAGGGCGCGGGGCATGCCGACATTCTTCACAGACGAGAGGCAAAATCGAGGGCGGATCGGTCCTGAAGTCATAAATGAAAGAATGCACAAAGGATTTGAATAAAGTATCTGCTATGGCATCGAATGATCAGAAACGGGCAGGCGGCGGTTCACGCCCGCTTGCAACCCCGGAAAAAGAATCAGACAATATTCACACCTATGGGACTCGATAAGATCACGACGAAACTTCAGGAAGCGCTGCAGGCGGCCCAGCGGCTGGCCTCGAAATCGGCGCATCCCGAGCTGAAGAGCATTCACGTGCTGCTCGCGCTCTTGCAGCAGGAAGGCGGCATCGCGGTGCCGATCCTGAACAAGGCGGGCGTCGACATCACCCAGCTCAAGGCCTCGGTTGCCGCGGCGCTGGCGAAGGAGCCCAGCCAGCAGGGTGCCAGCGCCCAGCCGCAGCTGAGCTACGGACTGCGGGCGGCGCTCGATGCGGCCGACGAGGTTCGCGAGTCGATGGGTGACGAGTATCTTTCGGTCGAGCATTTTCTCCTCGGCGCGCTCAAGGCGGACTCGCCGGCGGGCAGGCTGCTGGGCGAGGCGGGGCTTGATGAATCCAAGGCCAGGGAAGCTCTCGAGGGCATCCGCGGATCCCACAAGGTCACCGACGAGAATCCGGAGGGCAAATACCAGGCGCTCGAGAAGTATGGCACGGACCTGACGGCCCGTGCGCGCGAGGGGAAGATCGACCCGGTGATCGGTCGCGATCACGAGATCCGCCGCGTGCTGCAGGTGCTTTCGCGCCGGACGAAGAACAACCCGGTGCTGATCGGCGAGCCGGGGGTCGGCAAGACCGCCATCGTCGAGGGACTGGCCCGACGGATCGTTTCGGGCGACGTGCCCGATGCGATGAAGAACAAGCGCATCATTTCTCTGGACCTCGGCGGCATGCTCGCCGGCGCGAAGTATCGCGGCGAGTTCGAGGATCGCTTGAAGGCCTTCCTCAAGGAGGTGACCGGGTCGGAGGGCGAGATCATCCTCTTCATCGACGAGTTGCATACCATCGTCGGAGCCGGTGCGAGCGAGGGTGCGGTGGATGCGGCCAATCTGCTCAAGCCGCAGCTTGCCCGCGGCGAGCTCCACACCATCGGCGCGACGACGCTCGATGAGTATCGCAAGCACGTCGAGAAGGACGCCGCGCTGGAGCGTCGCTTCCAGCCGGTGATGGTCGGCGAGCCCTCGGTCGAGGACAGCATCGCGATCCTCCGCGGTCTCAAGGAACGCTACGAGGTGCACCATGGCGTGCGCATCCAGGATGGCGCGCTGGTGGCGGCGGCCACGCTTTCGGACCGCTACATCTCCGACCGGTTCCTTCCGGACAAGGCGGTGGACCTGATGGACGAGGCCGCGTCGCGGCTGAAGATCGAGCTCGATTCGATGCCGACGGAAATCGACGAGATCGAGCGCCAGGTCATGCAGCTCGAGATGGAGAAGAAGGCTCTCGAGAAGGAAAGCGACAAGGCCTCGGCGGTCCGGCTTGAGAAGGTCAATGAAGAGCAGGCGAACCTGCGCGAGCAGTCGGCCGGGCTGATGGCGCAATGGCGGAATGAGAAGGAAGTGATCGAGCGAGTTCGCGAGCAGCAGTCGGCCATCGACCACCTCAAGACCGAAGCCGAGCAGGCCAAGCGGATCGGCGACCTGACGCGTGCGTCGGAGATCACCTATGGCCAGATCCCCGAGGCCGAAAGGGCACTCGAGGATGCCGAGAAGGAACTGGTTTCGCTGCAGAAGTCCGGGGCCATTCTCAAGGAGGAGGTCACCGAGGAGGACATCGCGCGGGTGGTGTCGTCGTGGACCGGGATCCCGGTCAGCCGGCTCCAGGAGGGTGAGAAGGAGAAGCTGGTCCAGATGGAGGATCGGCTGGGAGAACGGGTGATCGGTCAGAAGTCGGCGGTGCAGGCCGTCTCGAATGCGGTCCGCCGGGCGCGTGCCGGCTTGCAGGACGAGAACCGTCCGATCGGCTCGTTCCTCTTCCTCGGCCCGACCGGCGTTGGCAAGACCGAGCTTTCCAAGGCGCTGGCGGAGTTCCTCTTCGACGACGAGTCGGCGATGATCCGCATCGACATGTCCGAATACATGGAGAAGCACAGCGTCGCCCGCCTGATCGGGGCACCCCCCGGATACATCGGCTACGACGAGGGCGGACAGCTCTCCGAGCACGTACGGCGCAAGCCGTATTCAGTGGTGCTCTTTGACGAGATCGAGAAGGCGCACCCCGACGTGTTCAACGTGCTCCTGCAGGTGCTCGACGACGGCCGCATCACGGACGGCCAGGGTCGGACGGTGGATTTCCGCAACACGGTGCTGATCATGACCTCGAACATCGGCTCGCAGTTCATCCTCGGTGAGGAAAACGCCGAGCAGCGTGAGGCGAAGGTGTTGGAGGCACTGCGCGGACACTTCCGACCGGAATTCCTCAATCGCGTGGACGACACGATCATCTTCGACCGCCTGCAGCGGGAGGAATTGACCACCATCGTCGAGCTCCAGCTTGAGCGGGTGCGGCAGCGCCTTGCCAAGCAGGGCCTGGCGCTGGCGCTGACACCCGAAGCCAAGGAGCTTCTCGGCAACCAGGGCTACGATCCTGTCTATGGCGCCCGGCCGCTCAAGCGGGCGATCCAGCGTCACCTGCTGGATGAGCTTTCGCTGGAGATCCTCGAAGGGAAGTTTGTCGATGGCGACGTGATCGAGGCCGCCGTGGACGACGGCAGGATCGTTTTCCGGAAGGGTTGAGGCGGTCATGTCACTGGTAGCTTGTGCCGGGCACGGCGGGATGGTTCCTTCCCGCCGTGCACCTGCGCTTTACGGACGACGAGTTGGCGACGCTGATCGAGATGCTCTCGCTCGCGGCGAACGTGGCGAGCTGGAACCGCCGGCCGGGCTCGGACGAGGGTGTCGCGGCCTTCGAGGCGCTGGAGGACAAGATCCTCGGCAAGGCCAAGGTTGCCGGATTCGGCGATGCGATCGGCTGGGACGAGGAACGGCAGCGCCACGTGGTGAACAAGGAGTTTGCTGAAAAGGCCTTCTTCTCCGAATGCTACGACGAGTTCCGAAACGAGAACTTCTGGGAAGAGCTGGTGGTCCGGTTGGCCGACCGGGACCTCCAGCGGTCCATCGGCAAGGAGGCCTGGGAGAAGCTCGGCGAGGACGAGCGTCGTCGTCGCACCTCCGAGATCGAGAAGAACTACTGGCAGGAGTTCACTGCCCGCGGGATCGAACGGGTTGCCGTGATCTTTCCGCCGGGGGAGGGGTGACGGGGAGGCGGATCGCCCTCGTCCGGCAATCGCCAGACAGCACTTTTCTCAGGGGCCGTCGGGCACGTGCCACAGCATGACCCTTTGCGGGGCGAGGGCGCCCCGCCTCCAAAGAAGAGGCGCGCCCCCGGGTGGGAGCGCGCCTTGAAATGAATGGGAAGGGAACTCCGGTTACAGCTCCGAGGCTCCTTCGGTTCCACCAGCGGCTTGCTTTCCGGTGAGTTCGACCGGTTTGTAGCCACCGCGCGATTTGAAGTAGAAGTGCATGCCGATGTAGAAGGCGAGCATCATCGCCGGGAAGATGGTGATCTTCGCGAGTGCGCCCTGCTTCGCGGCCTTGGCCGTCTGCTTGACTTCCTCGGCCTGCTCTTCAGCCAGTTCGGCGACCTTGGTGTCATCGACGGCGTGATACTCACCAAGCACATACTCCTTCGTGCTGGAGACCTTCTCGTAGACACCTGGAAGGCTCTCTTCGATCGAGACCTGGGCGGACTTCTCCTGCATCGCACCGATGATGGGACCGCCAAGGATGCCGACCGAAAGCATGCCGATGCCGGCGATGGCGTTCAGCGTCAGCGCCCCGCCCTTCGGGAACTGTTCGGCAACCACGCCAAGGGTGGTGGGCCAGAAGAAGGTCTTGCCGATGCCGTAGAGGGTGGCGGCGGCGAAGATGATGACCAGACCCTTCGAGACCGAGAGGGCGAAAAGGCCGGCGATGGCCAGCACGGCCGAGAGCATGAGCAGGCCCAGCGGATTGATCCGGTGGACGATGCTGCCGGCAAAGAAGCGGAGCACCATCATGATCGCCGAGGTGTAGATCAGCACCCAGAGCGGGTTCTGGCCGGCTTCCATCAGCGGCTCCTCCATGATGCCGGTGATGGCGCCATCGGTGCCGAGCTCGGTCGTGGCAAGCGGCAGCATGACCACGCACAGGAGGATCATCAGCGGGCGGCCCAGCGACTTGCAGTAGAGGCCGTAGCCGACCACGGAAACGACGATGAGTGCGATGGTGACGCCTCCGCCCCAGCCGAACACGAGGCCGAGTTGCTTGAAGATGAGGGCCGCCGCAATGAAGGCGCCAAGGATGCCGAATTCGGCGAGCATCTCCTTGTAGGTCACGCCGGAGGCGACACGCTCGTTCACCGGGAACTTGGCCTTGAAGAGCATGATCAGGTAGACCACGGCAGGTGCGGCGATGATGTAGATCAGGACCCGCCAGTCTTCGGCCGCCTGGCTGCCGAGAAGAATGGTGATGATGCCGCCCAGCACGAGGCCGCCCGGCCATCCCGCGTGGAGGATGTTGAGCCACTTGGTCTTCTCCTTGTTGAAAATCGTGGCCACCACCGGGTTGATGAAGGCTTCGACAGTGCCATTGCCCAGGGCGCAGATCACCGAGCCGATGTAGAGCAGGTTGTAGGCTTTGTGCTGGGCGGCCGTGAGGGCCTCTCCGGTGAGTTCCTCACCACCGGGGTTGACGACGCCGTAGGCGCGCAGGGCGAAGACCGCGTAGAGGGCATAACAGACGAAGCTGAAGATCATCGCCGCCCGGTAGCCGATCTTGTCGATGATCAGGCTGAACAGAATGATCGAGATGGCGAAGGGCCAGATGCCGGCGCCGAAGAGTTCCTGGCCCTGGACCTGGTTGAGGCCGAACTCCGCGGGCCAGAGATCCGGCATGTTGACCATGAAGGCCCGGCTGATGAAGGCGAACGAGGTGGTGACCAGGGCGATGAAGCAGCCCCAAAACACTAGTTTCTGGTTGGCGGTGGTACTCATGGGATTGGTGGTGGAATCTGGGTCGGGGGAGGGTCTAACGATCGCGTGGGCACCTTGCAAGCCCTCACGCGGGCTGGATTGCCTTCAAAAACGAGGGGGATCCGGCGTTTCTGTCGGAAGATACGGACTTTTCCGGGCCCGGGTGGAGGACAGGAAAAAGGCCCGGACCTCCTGGAGGACCGGGCCTTGGGAAATGGGGGGGCTCGTCGGGCCGAAGTCCTTACTTGGAGGCCGAAACGTAGCTGGCCTGGGCGGCGCCCTTCTTGAGCTTCTTCTGCTTGATCCAGCTCATGGTGCCACGCAGGCGCTCACCGACCTTCTCGATCTGGTGCTTGGCCTCCTCGCGGCGGATCTTGTTGAAGTTCTTGCAGCCGCCTTCGGCCTCGGCGATCCACTCGCGGGCGAACTTGCCGGACTTGATCTCCTTGAGTTGCTTGGCCATGCGCTTCTTGACCGAGGCGTCGATGATCTTCGGGCCGACGGACACGTCGCCCCACTCGGCGGTTTCGGAAACCGAGAAGCGCATGCCGGCGATGCCGGACTCGTTCATCAGGTCGACGATGAGCTTGAGTTCGTGAAGGCACTCGAAGTAGGCCATCTCGGGCTGGTAGCCGGCCTCGACGAGCACCTCGAAGCCCGCCTTGACCAGTGCGGAGGCACCGCCGCAGAGGACCACCTGCTCACCGAAGAGGTCGGTGACGGTTTCCTCTTCGAAGTTGGTTTCGAACACCCCGGCGCGGGTGCAGCCGATGCCGCGGGCCCAGGCGAGGGCGATCTTCTTGGCCTTGCCGTCGGCGTCGTTGTGGATGGCGATCAGGCCGGGCACGCCCTTGCCGTCGACAAACTGCGAGCGCACGGTGTGCCCGGGTCCCTTGGGGGCGACCATGACGACGTTGACGTCCTTGGGCGGGTCGATGGTCTTGAAGTGAACCGCGAAGCCGTGGGAGAAAAGCAGGGTCTTGCCCTTGGTCAGGTTGGGCGCGATGTCCTTGTTGTAAACCGAGGCGATCTTGGTGTCGGGCACGGCGACGAAGATGACGTCGGCGGCCTTCACCGCGTCGGCGGTGTCCATGACCTTGAAGCCGAGCTTCTTGGCGACCTCGCGGGACTTCGACTTGGCGTAGAGGCCGATGACGACGTTCATGCCGCTGTCCTTGAGGTTGAGGGCGTGGGCGTGGCCCTGGGAGCCGAAGCCGATCACGGCGAGGGTCTTGCGCTTGATGGTCGCCAGGGTGGCGTCCTTGTTGGTGTAGATTTTCGCGGCCATGGGATGCGAGGTGTCGTTGGTGGTTGTGAAATTGCCGCAGGTTCGTCCGCAGCGGGGCGGCAGGCTGGCGGGAAAGCGCCAAGTTTCAAGTTTCAATTCATCAACGGCCTTCGTCGGCGTCGATGTAGTCCATGAAGGTCAGGATGTCGTTTCGCTCATTGAATCCCGACTCCTCCTTACGCTGGGTCAGCCGTTCGGCGAGATCGTCGCGGAATCCGCGTGTTTTCATGAAGGCCGACCACCAGGCGAATTCGTGATCCGGGCGCTCGACCCCGTTCCGGCGGGCCCAGGCCAGTGCTTCTTCATCGCTGGCGCCGTCGCTGACCAGCTTTGCCAGGGCCTGATAGTCCACCCCGAGGAACTGGCAGATCCACAGATCCATGCCGCTGCCGAGATTCGCATGATAGTCCGTGGGGAGCTCGCCCCGGGCGTGGAGCCGGATCTTGTCGCACATCCGCGGGAAGTAGACGAGGCCATCGATTTCATCCTTGGGGCTGCGGGGAAAGTTGGAAGCCATGGCCCGTTTGTGCCGGCCGGGAACGCTTTGCTCAATCCGGAAATGGCGCTGTTGGGAAGAGGATCGAAGCGCCGGCCTTCTTGTGATCGCGCCACTTGGATCCGGGGCCGATGCGCCAAGGGCTTGATCCGGTGGGGGTCGCGGGTTAGGAGGCGCGACCGCATCATGAGTGACGTCGTTCTTCTATTCTCCGGACAGGGCGCCCAGAAGGTGGGCATGGGCAAGGAATTCTTCGATTCGTCGGCGGAAGCGCGGGCGATGTTCGGGGAAGCCGACGAAACGCTCGGCTTCGAGTTGAGCCGCGTGATGTTCGAGGGGCCGGAGGATGAGCTGACGCGCACCTCCCGTTGCCAGCCGGCGCTGTATCTGGACGGTCTCGTGGCCCTGACCTTGCTCCGGCAGCGGCTTCCCGGCTTGAAGCCGGTTGCGGCAGCGGGCTTGTCCCTCGGAGAGTTCACGGCGCATGCGGCAGCCGGTTCGTTCTCGTTTTCGGACGGCCTCCGGCTGGTCTCCAAGCGGGGTGCGTTCATGGAGGAGGCCTGCGAGGCGACCCGGGGGGCGATGGCGGCGATGATCAGCCGCGACGAGGAGGTGGTGAAGGAACTGGCGGCGGAATGTGATGTGGATGTCGCGAATTTGAATGCCCCCGGTCAGATCGTGCTTTCGGGTTCGGTCGCGGGCATCGACAAGGCCGCGGAAGGGGCGCGCGACAAGGGGATCCGCCGGGCGGTGAAGCTCAAGGTGGCCGGTGCCTACCACAGCCGCCTGATGCAATCGGCCCAGGAAAAGCTGGCCGCCGAGCTCGCGGGCGTGGAAATCTCGAAGCCCTCGATTCCGGTGGTTTGCAATTTCGGGGCCTCGGTGGTGGAGGAACCCGCCGAGATCCGCCAGATGCTCGAGCAGCAGGTCACCGGCTCGGTGCGCTGGTCGGAGTCGATCGAGTGGCTCGTCGGTCAGGGTCACCGCACCTTCGTGGAACTCGGGCCCGGCAAGGTGCTGGCCGGGTTGGTGTCGAAGATTGCGAAGGACGTGACGGTCCACAGCATCGATGACCTGGCATCGCTCGACGCCGCCGCCGAGGCGCTGGCTTGACCATGGCCCGGATCGAATATCCCGAGGCGGTCGGCACGCTGGTCGATGAATTGAAGGCGTTGCCGGGCGTGGGTCCGCGCAGTGCCGAGCGCATCGCGATCTGGCTGCTGCAGCATCCGAAATCGGATCCGGCGGGTCTCGCCGCGGCGTTGACCCGGGCCAAGGCCGAGGTCTCGTCTTGTCCGATGTGCGGCTTCTTCGCCACCTCGGAGCGTTGCTCGATTTGTGACCATCCGAACCGCGAAAGAACCCTGTGCGTGGTCGAGCAACCGACCGACGTGTTGCCGATGGAACGTTCGGGGGTCTTCAAGGGCCGCTATCACTGCCTGGGTGGCCGCCTTTCGCCGCTCGACAACGTGACGCCCGACGACCTGCGGATCGCGGGGCTGGTGCGCCGCGTGGAGGAGGAGGGCGTGGAGGAAGTGATTCTCGCGCTCGGCGCGGATGTCGAGGGCGAGGCGACGGCGAGCTATCTGGGTGACTTGCTGAAGGGGAAGTGCCGGGTCAGTCGGCTGGCGCAGGGCCTGCCGGCGGGTGGCGGGCTTGAGCATGCCGATGCGCTGACCCTGGCCCGGGCCTTCGAGGGTCGGCGGGAGCAGTGACGGGAGTGGCTCCTTGCAGGAGCCATGCCGGGGCGGGGCGGCATTCGTGCCGCGGGGTGCGGCATGCATTCAAGAATGAGCCTGCAGTTCCACTTGCGGCCAGCTGCAAGCCGCGATCGGGAGATCGCCATGCCCCGGTATGGCGCTTGGAAAGCGCCACTCGTGCGCGTGCACCTACATGAAACCAACCAGTGAGAGTCTGAGTCCTCCCGAGACGAGC
>NZ_JBISBU010000028.1:0-62292 GCF_044385805.1 Haloferula sp. A504 | reverse complement strand
CGAGCGACACCTAGATCTGCCCACAGGGCGAAGTGCTTGCCCGGAAAGCGGATACCGAAGCCCGCGACCCGGAGGGTGGATTTCGCACCTACGCCTTCGGGTCGCCGTTGAGGAGGAAGATGATTTTGCCCTTGGGCGCAAGGGCCTGGAAGCACCTCGAGTTCGACCTCGGCTTCGAGGCAGGCTTTGACGATCCGGTAGCCGCTCTCCCGATTCACCCCAGCACGTCGTCCATCGCGTCGATGAGCTCCTGCATGGTGGCTTCGGTCTCGTTGCCCATGTTGGAGATGCGGAAGGTGAGACCCTTGATCTTGCCGTAGCCGCCGTTGATGAGGAAACCGTGCTTGGTCTTGAGCTCCTTGATGAAGGCGGGCAGGTCGAAGCCGTCGGGTGTGGCGAAGCAGGTGAGGGCCTTGGAGCGGCGGCCTTCGGGGGCGAACAACTCGAAGCCGTGCCGGGCGCCCCACGCGTGGATCATCGCGTTGGACGCGGCGTGGCGCGCGTAGCGGGCGTCGAGGCCTTCCTTCTCGATTTCCCCGAGGATGTGCTGCAAGCCGAAGAGGTTGGCGATGCAGGGGGTCGAGGGGGTGTTGTTCTTGGCGTCGTTCTTGGCGAACTCGAGGAAGTCGAAGTAGTAGCCGCGGTTCGGCGTGCCCTCGGCGCGGGCCAAGGCGGCCTCCGAAACCGCGAACACCGCGAGACCGGGCGGCAGGGCGAGGGCCTTCTGCACGCCGGCGAGCATGACGTCGGCACCGATCGCATCGAAGTCGACCGGCACGGTGGAAAGGGACGACACGGTGTCGATGATCAGCATCGTGTCGGGGAAGGACTTCACGACCCCGGCGATGCCGTGGAGGTCGTTGAGCACCCCGGTGGAAGTCTCGGAATGGATGAAGGTGACGGTGTCGAAGCCACCTTCCTCGAGTTTGGCGCGGACCACTTCGGGGTCGATGGCCTCTCCCCACTCGACCCGAATCTTGTCGGCCTCGTAGCCCATGCTTTTCGCCACGCTGAACCACTTGTCGGAAAAGGCACCGCAGCACAGGCAGAGGACCTTTCCGCGGACGAGGTTGCGCAGCGCACCCTCCATGACGCCCCACGCCGACGAGGTCGAGAGGAAGACCGGGCGTTCGGTGCCGAAGATGGTTTTCAGTCCGGGTTGGAGCGATGCGTAGAGTTCTTCGAAATCGCTGCCGCGGTGGCCGATCATCGTCCGCGACATGGCGGCGTAGGTTTCAGGCGAAACGTCAACGGGACCGGGAGCGAAGAGTTTTGGATAAGCCATCGCGGGAGAGGTACGACGCCCCGGGCCGATCGCCAAGCGGAATGGCGGCAGGTGCTATTTTTCCCAGAGAAAGTGCTCCATGCCGAGGGTCTTGGCGCGCTCGGCGGCCTCTTCGGCACGGGGTCCGCCGAGTTGGGCGATCCGGCGGGCGAGCTTCATGGCGGCGACCCATTTCTCGCGCTTCTCGAGGATCCGAAGGGCGGCGAAGCCGCACGACTCGATCGCGTTCCAATCGCCGCGAGGGCTTTCGGGAGCGGCCTGGATCACATCCATGTAGGAGCCGAGGGCCTCGTCCTGCCGGTCTTCGAACGACTCCAGAGCGAGGCCCTTCTGGTAGAGAATCCGGAAGCGGGCAGGAGAGTCCCCGGGCAGTCCCTCGAGAAGCGTCTCGTAGAGAGCGAGCAACTCCTCGAGCCGCTCCGGGTCTCCCGAGGCGCGCGCGAACAGGGCGTCGCCGAGCATCATGCCGGCGCTGAGGCGCAGGGGGTCGTCGGGTTTCATCGCGTCGAACCACGGACGGAGGGTTTCGACGGCCTCGTCGAGGCGGGCGAGCCGGATGAGGATGTCGGCCTTTTCCAGCCGGGCGACGGCGGCGAAGGGCGAGTCGGGCTGGATCAGGCGGTCGAAGAGCGAAATCGACTCCGCCTGGGATTGCGGGGTGGCGCCCTCGGCGGCGGCGCGCGCGGAAAGGAGCAGGGCGGCGGGGGCCTGGGGCGATTCGGGGAAATCCTTGGCCACGGATTCGAGCACCAGCCGCGCCTCGTTGAAATCACGGTTGCTGAACAGCGCGCGTCCCTGCTCGAAGCGGAGCAGCGGCGCGGTGGGGTCGTCGGGGTGGGACTTGAGGAAGGCGGCGGCGCGATCCGCGGCTTCGCGCCATTCGTTCCGGCTCTGGTGGAGACGCATCTCGGCCAGCGCGAGGGCCGAGGGTGAGAGGGAGGCGGCCTGCTCGGGATCGATGGCCCCGAGCATGCGCTCCGCGACGTCCGGCTGCGGCGGGATGGCGGCGAGGGCGGCGAGGGCGGCGTTCAGGCGGGCGGTGTCGATCCGCGGGTGGTCCGGGTGACGGCGGACGAAGGCGAGCAGCGACGGCAGGGCTTCGGGCGAGCGTTCGGAGGCGAGATGAAGCGAGCGCTCGAGCTCGAGCTGGACTTGGAGGTCGGGATCCCCGGCCTGATCGCGGAGCTGGTCGAAGGCGGGGATGTTGCCGCCGGCGAGCAGCGAGGTGGCGGCATTCAGCCGGGCGGAGCGGCGGCGCTCGGACTCGAGCAGGTCCGCTGCCCGTTCCCACAATTTTCCGGCTTCGTCGTAGCGCTTTTCGTTGTAAAGGGCGCTGGCTTCCAGCGTCAGCGCCTGCGCCCGCAATTCCGGCGGGGAATCCGGGCCGAGCTCCTGAATGGCTCCCAGGCAGGCGTTGGCCCGCTCGCGGTTTCCGGCTTCGAGCTCCCAGCGGCCACGAACCAGCAAGGCCCACGGGACCAGGGAATGATTGGGGTATTCAATGCGCAGGCGGTCGAGGAGGCGTCGGGCGCGGGCCGGGGCGTCGGGCACCGGCTCGCGTTTGAGTCCGATCGCCAGGTGAAAGAGCGCCTGGGGAGCCAGGGGGTCGGCGGGAGGGTTCGGCAAGGGCCACGCGCCGAGCGCCCCGGGGCGGTTTCCCGGAAGTTCCGGCCCCTCGACCCGGGCGGCGGGCACCCATTCGCGCAGTCGGCTGAGGATCGGATCATTGGGTGCCGGTTCTTCCGGAAGGCAACGGATCAGGAGTTCGAAGGCGCGGCCCAGAACCGGCGAGTCCGGATTCTGCTGAATGAATGCCAGCAGCCCGTCGGCGGCGGCTTCCGGGTTGCCGCTCTTGAGCCGGGCGCGGGCGAGGTGAACGTAGGCTTCGTGGTGGGCTTCCAGCGTCTGGTAGCGCGGGACCTCGACCAGGCGGCTCAGGATGGTGGCGGCGGCCTCGGTCTGGTCGAGGTTGAGCAGGCACTTGGCGCGCAGCAGGCGGGTCGCCTCCGCCTCCCCGGCTTCGAGTTTTTCCGGGTCGCCGAGTGAATCAAGAGCTTCCTGATGGCTTCCGAGCTCGATCAGGATCTCGGCGCGGAGCAACCCCGCGGCGGTGGGGGCCTTGGATCCGGCGAGCAGGGGTTCGAGGGTTTCGAGCGCGCCCTTCGGATCGCCGATCGCCCGCTGGAGGCGGGCGCGGGTGAGGGTCGCTTCGATGGGGTAGGGATTGTCTTCGGGAAGCGCTCCGAAGGCCTCGACGGCATCGCGGAAACGACCGTCGGCCGCCATCGCCTGGGCGGCCCAGAAGGGGCGGGCCGGATGGTCGGCCAACTCCGGCGATTCCAGAATTTCCAACGCCGCCGCCCCGCGATCGCCGCGGACCTTGGCTTCGGCAAGTCTCAGCAGCAGGGTGGTGCGATCTTCCCCGGACAAGCCCTCGGTCTCGAGCGCGGCCTGGAAGCGGTTCGCGGCGACTTCCCAGAGCCGGCCTTCGAGAGCGTCGAGCCCCAGCTTGTAGGTCGGGATGTCCTCGAGGGTGGTTTCGGCATGCAGCATCCCGATGCCGAAAAGGCCCAGCAGAATGGCGCGCGCTCCGGACTTCATGGCCTCAGCATAGCCTTCAAGGGTGCGGGATGACGACCGCCAAATGGCCCGGAACCTGTCACAGCCATCGCTTGAACTCGGCGGCGCTGACCCCGAGGGCGGTGGCGGCGCTCTTGATGTCTCCGTCGTGGCGCTCGAGCAGGCGACCGGCGAATTCCGAACGCAGCCAGTTCTGCCCGCCATCCCGGGGCAGGGCATCGAGCAGGGTGTCGACGGCTGCCCGGACCTCGCCTGCCGGGCGGCCGGGGGCGGTGGTGAGGTTGATGTCGGCGGGCAGCAGCACGTTGGACGATGCCAGCGCGCAGGCGCGCGAGATGGTGTTCTCCAGTTCGCGGACGTTGCCGGGCCAGTCGTGGTGCTGGAGAATGCCGATCGCCTCGGCCGACAGGCGGATCCTCGCCATGCCGTTCTTGCGGGTGATCCGCTGGAGGAAAAATTCGGCCAGCAGGGGGATGTCCTCCGGTCGTTCGCGCAGCGCGGGCAGGCGGATTTCGACGACGTTCAGCCGGTAGTAGAGGTCCTCCCGGAAATTCCCCTTGGCGACCTCTTCGGCGAGATTGCGGTTGGTGGCGGCGACGATGCGGGCGTCGGCGGTCATCGTTTCGTTCGAGCCGACCCGCGAGAAGGTGCCGTCCTGGAGCACCCGCAGCAGCTTGACCTGCACTGATGCCGGCATTTCGCCGATCTCGTCGAGGAACAGCGTGCCTCCATCGGCCTGCTCGAAACGCCCGGGCCGCCGCGCGATCGCCCCGGTGAAGGCGCCTTTCTCATGCCCGAAGAGCTCGCTTTCGAGAAGGTTCTCCGGGATCGCGCCGCAGTTGATGGCGAGAAATTCCTGCTTCCGCCGCGGCGAGTACTCGTGAACCGCCTTGGCGACCAGTTCCTTGCCGGTGCCCGACTCGCCGCTGACCAGCACGGGGGCATCCGACCGGGCCACCCGGCCGACCACCTTGAAGACATCCTGCAGCGCCCGCGACATGCCGATGATCTTGATGCGACCGTCGTTTCTCGCCTCCTGGATCTCCTCGATTTCGCCCACCGAGCGCCGGTCTTCGGCGATCTGCAGCGCGCTCTCGACCACCGGCCGGAGCTCGAAGGACAGCGCCTCCTTGCGCAGGACATCGTGGGCGCCTTTCTGGGTGGCTTCGATGATCTGGCCGGTGCTCGGGAAGCCCGTGGTCAGGACGAACAGCGTGTTCGGGGAGGTTTCCCGGGTCTTCGACAGCAGGTCGAGGCCCTCGAAGGGCTGGAGATTCAGGTCCGCCACGACGACATCGACGGGCGTCTTCGCCACCACCTTGAGGGCCTTGTCGGCCTGGTCGCAGCGCAGGATGTTGAGCCCCTTCGCCTTGAGGTGCTTGGTCGCCCACTCGAGGAAGTCGTGGTCCTGGTCGACGAGCAGGATCGTCTGCTGGGGGGATTCCTTGGCCATGGGTCCGCCGCGGGGCGGTTCGCAGCTTGATGCCCGTGACGCCCGCTTGCAAGGCGGTAGCAGAGTATGCGGAGAAGGTCTCCGAGCGATGGAAACTTGCGATTTGGGTCGATCGGGGCTTCCTTTCATCGTGGTCGAAGCTTGCGTCCGCCCTCCGGGTTCGCTTCGATCCCTTCATTCGAAAGCCAAACACATGAAAAATCCCCACTCCAATCATCGCTCGAAAGGTTTCACCCTGATCGAGCTTCTCGTCGTCATCACGATCATCGCCGTGCTCGCCGCGATGAGTTTCGCCGGCGTCAACGCCGCGATCCGCAAGGCCCGGACGACCGAAGGCAAGGTCGCGGCTTCGGCGGTATCGACCGCGGTCAACAACTTCTACAGCGAATACAGCCGGCTCCCGGATCTCTCGAACGAGGTCAAGACCGATACCGGCGAGGGAGTCGAGTTGCTCCGGATCCTCCTCGCCCAGGAGGGCAGTGGCGATGACGTCGAGAACACCCGCGGGATCAATTTCCTCAGCGTCAAGGAAGGCAAGGGTCGGCGTGGAGGACTCTACTACGGTTCGGGAAACTCCAATCAGGTTCAGGGTCTCTACGATCCCTTCGGCAAGCCCTACACCGTCGTTCTGAATACCGAGTATGAGGACGTCCTCAACTTCCAGATGGGCGGACGCACCTACAACCTGCGCGGCCAGCAGGTGGCCATTTACAGCCCGGGCGCCGACGGTGAGCTTGGAACGGTCGACGACATCACCAGTTTCCAGCGGTAGTACCCCGGGTGCTTCCATTCTTTCCGCCCCGCGATCCTTCTGGGTTGCGGGGCTTTTTTGTCACTTGAGCACCGCTTCCACCCCCATCGCGGACTTGCGCAGGAACTTCGGCATCGCCTGCTTCCGCCGCGGCCGGAAGGCGCGATAGATGAAGCCGAGCAGGTGCAGCGTGAAGATGCGGTCGACGAGTCGATAGCCGCGCTGGCGCCGGAGCAGCAGGCCGGCGACCCAGGCGAGGGTGTGGCGTTTCACCCGGAGGGGCTTGAAGGAGAGCTTGATCCGGTAGCGCGAGCGCCCGGAGGAAGGCCATGTCTCCTTGTAGGTCGCCTTGGCCTGTCGCAACTGCCGGGCGATGTTCTCGTCGAAGGGCAGGAAGTAGTAGCGCCGGGCGAGGCGGACGATGTGGCTGAAGTCCCGCCAGTGGCGGATGTCGTCTTCCGGCAACCCGGCCTCCCGGGCGAACTCGATCATTTTCGGAAACAGCTCGCAGGCGGCCTCGCCGGCCCGCAGCGCCCGCTCGGGGTCGGTGACGAAGTGGCGCATGACCTTGCGCACGGCGTGGTTGATGAACAGGCAGTCCCAGTAGATGTGCAGCAGCGGCGGGATCCGCACCCGGCGGAAGAACAATTTCTGCCGGGCGAAATCCTCGATGTACATCAGGTCGTGGACGATCGTTTCCGAGGCTCTGAGGAGTTCAAGGGTGGCGAAGGCCCGCTCCCCGCCCACCAACTCGCGCACCGCCTCGTCCACCGGCTGACGGTCGCGGAAGATCCGTGGAACGACGTGGGCGTTGAGCCGGATCCAGATGTCGTTTCCCGCGTCGGGCAGGAAGGCGAGGCGCCGGAAACGATGCCAGCCGCCGGTCTGGCACCAGACCGAAACTCCCACAAGATTCTCGGCCTCCTCCAGTTCTCTGGCGTACTGCTCGCAGTCCCAGCCGATGAAGGAGGGGAACTCGCCCGCACCCTCGTACTCCCGGCGCGCCTGGAATTCGATGATCTTGGGATGGCTCGTGCGGAAGAACGCGCGGTTCAGTGGCAGGTAGCGGAAGAAGTCGCTCTCCCCGAACTTCATCGAAACGATGAAGCGCGGCGAGTCGATCCCTGCCAGGGTGCGGGCCAGGGTGTCGCGATGCCAGATCAGGTCGCCGATCCGGTGGGCTCCGACCGTCCAGGTCCGCAGGACCAGATCCCGTCCGCGGGCCTCGAAGACCGGCACCAGCCGCCGCAGGAGCCGGTTGGTCCCGCTTGGCGAGGTGAGGTGGAGGCGCGAGTGGATCGGATCCTTCACGTCCACCCCGTCGCTTTCGCCGATCCGCAGGATGATCCCGGCGAGGACCGGGAAATCCTCGAGGCAGTGATCGATCAGGCCGCAGAAGTAGTCTTCCAGGGCCTGGCGATCACTGCCGATCGACTCCTCGATGGCGGAGGTCAGCGGGATGATGTCGGAGGTCAGGTAGATCTTGAGCCCGAATTCGTCGAGGATCCGGAAGCAGGCGGCGAATTCCTCGCGGAAGACCCCGATGCGACGGACGACCTCCGGCTCGTGGAGCGGATGTGGGACGAGGTGGGCCAGGTCGTCGAGCGTGACCGCGTTGTAGCCGAGCGCCGAGACCTCGCCGGCGAAGTGCCTCAGGTCGGCGCGGATTCCGGCCCACTGGTGCCGACGGGCCTCGCCTTCGGTGGCGAGGTGGGTGAAGGGGATTTTCGACCAGTTGATGCGGCGCTTCCCGTAGCCCCGGAAGAAGGGCCCGATCGCATCGATCAGAAACAGGCGAGGCGACATCAGGCCGGGAGGGAAGCCGGTCTTTAAGGGATCGGAAATATCAGTGGTTTGACGAAAATGTCACCTTGGTTGGAATTGCAACGATATCGTGGCACGGCGATTGCGGGCGTGCCATCTGCCGCGGGACTTGATGAACTCGCCCCGTCGCGCAATTTTGCCCACTCACGTGTCCCGCCCGCCCCGCTTCCGCCGCCCGAGTTCGACCGGATTCACCCTGGTCGAGTTGATCGTGGTGATCGCAGTGGTCCTCCTGTTGATGGCGGTGGGTGTCGGGATGCTGACGCAGTCCCGCGGCGAGGCGCTGCGCAGCGCCACCGAGCAGTTCACCAGCCTGGTCGAGCAGGCCCGCACCACCGCGATCGCCCGCCGCACACCGATCGTGCTGGCGATTCAGGAGCCTGTTCAGTCGGATCAGGGAGCCTGCCGCGTCGGGCTTTTCGAGCTCGGCGAGTGGAACCCGGATGCGCCCAACGAAGGCCGGCTGGTCCAGCGCTGGCAGACGCTGCCGGACGGGGTGGCGCTATTCGGCGGGGAAGTTGACTCCCTGGCCAACGTGAAGGACCAGCGGGCCATATCCCTGACGTGGAAGGGAGGCAGCGAGTCGGCCGAAATGTCCGGGCTGGTGTTCAGCCCGCGGGGCGGCTTGCTGGCGCCGGCCGGATCGGAGTCGGTGGTGGTGACCTTTGCGGCGGGGACCTATCGGGACGGAAACGCCGTGCGGACCGGCGACGAGCGTGGCAAGGTGATCCGGGTGGGGCGGGTGGTCGCCCGGCCCTGGCAAATGGACTTATGAGAACCCGACGTCGATCCCACAGCCCCGCCGGAGTCTCGCTGCTCGAGGCAGTGATCGCCGTGGGGGTGATGGCCGTGGCGGTGCCGCTGGCCCTCAGCGCCATCGGCAGTGCCGGCGTGGTCGGCGTTTCGGCACGCGCGGAGACCCGTGCTCCGGGCATCGCGGATTGGTGCCGGATCGAGCTGGAAGCGGCGCGGCGCGGCGAGTCGCAGGTGCTGCCGCCGATCCTCGCCCGCGAGGCCTTTCCCGCCGGCGGCGAGGTGCTGGCGCTGGCCTTCGATCGCGAAGGCTCGCTGCTGGGGCGCGTCGAGAGCGATGACTTCCAAGCCGGGATCGACCGACTCGGGGACGAACGAGTATTTTTTCTGGCGGCGCTTTCCGGTCGGCCGGACGACCGCGGCGTGGTGGTCACGGTGAACGTCGAGTACCCGGCGGCCCGGCCGGCGGAACGCCGTGATGCGGTCGCCTTTCACACGATCCTGCCATGAGAACCCGTGCCGGATTCACCCTGGTCGAACTGATCGTCTCGATGGCCATCGGCAGCATCGTGCTACTGCTCGCGGTGGGCGCCCTGCGCGCGGTCGGCGAAGGCTACGGGCGCGGCACCGACGGGGTCGCGGCCGAGCGCGAGGCCCGCGCCGTGCTCACACAGGCGGCCGAGGATCTCTCGAAGGCGGTCGGTGGGCGGGAAATGGTCTTTGAGCAGAATGGCGAGGGCTGGCACCGGGATCGGCTCGGTTTCTTCTGCCTCCAGCCCCCCGATGCCCAGAGTGACGCCGAGCGGGTGGGGGACTTGTGCGCGGTCGTTTACTACGTGAGCGACATCGAGATGGGGGGCGACACCGTGCGATGCATGATGCGGGGATTCCGGGGCAGTGGGGAGACCTTCGAGGCGTTGCGGGCGGGCGAGGAGGCCGGCTTGTTCCTTCCCGATCCCGCGGATGAACCGGTGGCCTTCGGCGTGGTTTCCTTCGAGATGAAACCGCTGCTTCGGGATGCCACGGGCTGGACCGCGTGGCGGGCGGAAGATGATCCCGGGTGGAACGGACCCGACGCCGTCGCGATGCGCATCGTGGTGGCACGCCGCGAGCTCAGCGCCAAGCTGAGGGATTCCGCCGCTTGGGACGCCAGCCCCTTGCTTGGGGAACCCGATGAAGCCGAGCTTTCCGACCAGCTCGAGATCTACGAAATCCTGCAACACTTCGCCCATGCGTCCTGAGCCTCCATCGCGCGCCCGGCCCGGCGGCTTCACCCTCGCCGCGGTGATGGTCATCCTGGCGGCGATCCTGCTGCTCAGCGTCGGGGTGCTGGCCGTGGTGGGCATCGAGCGCAAGACCGCCCGCTCCTATCTCGATGCGAAGCGGGCGGAGTGGATCGCCCGCGCGGGCGTCGAGGAGGTCCGCACCCTGCTGCGCGACGAGACGCTTGACGATGACTTTCTGATCGTGGCGCGTCCCGCCGAGGAGGACGCGGAAACGACCACCGAGCCCCTCGATTACCTCTACCTCGCCCGCGGCGAGGGAGGCGGGGAGCAGGTGCGCTACCGGCTCACGCCGCTCTTCAGCACGGGTTCGGACCCCGCGGAGGTGAGCGATCTTCAGAACCTGCCGGATCCCGCGACGCTGGTCGGTGAGGATGTCGAGAGCTTCAGGACCTTCCCGTGGGCGGATGCCGCCCGCACCGCCTGGATCCCGGTGGAGAACGACGCCAATCAGGTCGTCGGCCGCTACGCCTTCTGGGTCGAGGACCTGCAGGCCCGCGTGGGTCTCGGAGGGGATGAGGACCTCGATCCGGATGATTTTGCGCGCGAGCCGTGGCCGCACCCGGCTCCGGGCGTGAAACCCGATCCGGAAGGACCGCCGGTGGAGCTCGCCCTGCATGCCTTTGACCCCGAGGCCGGGGACGACCCCGAGGCCACCGAGCTGGATGAGCGCCTGGTGGAAGGCCGGCCGCTGATGATCTCGCCCGACTCGGCGCTGGCGGCGGCGGGCTTCGAAGCCCCGCTCGAGCGGGGTGAGGACGGCCGCCTGCTCGACGCCGCGGCCGACACCGTCGAGCGCGGGGTCGCACCCCGGGTGCGAGCGTACGAGGAACGCCCGCTGGTGCCCCATGCCCGTGGCATCGATGGCGCGTTGGCCGGGGAGCCGAAGCTCAATCTCAACGACCTGCTCGCGAAGCCGCGCGACCAGGCGATCGAGGATTTCAAGAACCAGATCGAGGCCGGCCTGCCGGACTTCGAGGACCGCAAGGGGGCCTTTCCCGACGACTACCTCGGGACCCTGGCGGCGGGAGCGTTCGACTACGCCGACGAAGACGGGGACGCCACCTTGGGCGCGGGCATCCGCGGCATCGACGGATTTCCGCTGCTCAGCGAGATTTTCCTCCACATCCACTACCGGGGGCTCGAGCTCGACGACGACGGGAAATACCTGACCTGGACGGTCAGGCTCTTCGCCGAGGTCTGGAACATGACCGACAAACCCGTCGCCGGTGACATCCAGCTCAGCTACGAGAACGGGCTCTCGACCACGGGCATCGGGGCGCTGCCGCAGGGCCTGCGGTTCGATGATCCACGGCTGATGCTGGACCCCGCCCAGACGACCCACACGCTGAGCCAGGAGGACGGTCGCTTCTGGTCGCAGCCGGTGGCCATCGCGCTCGAGCCGGACCAGTACGAGACACGCGAGTTCGCCACCATCGACTACCGCATCTACGTCAGTCCCCGTAGCGGCCCGGGCAGCGTGTTCATCACGAGCTTCGCGCTGACCGAGCCGCTGGGAGCGGCCGGGGTGTCGATGCGTTGGAATGGCGACGAGGTGGACCGGGTCGATCGAATCGTCCGTTATGCCGTCGGCGACACCGGTTCGGACTTCCGGTTTGAAGCGACGCGGCAGAAGTATGTGACCAAGGCGGCCATTTCGGGGCACAGCTACGGTCCCTACGGCGACTTCATCAACAACATGGGCGACCCGCGGATCTCGAACTACATCCGCAGCATGACCTATCCGCTGGGACTCAACGCCTACCCTGACAATGCCAGCCCCAACCGGCGCAACATCCGCCGCGGGACGATCTACGACCGCGACTCGTCCCGGAAGTTGAAAGCCTACGGGCGTGTGCTGCCCTCGGAATGGCCGGACGGCGGGCACGACTCGATGGTCGGCAGCTGGCGGACCAGCGGCAACGATGCCACCTTTCCGACGAATCCGGCACTGATCGGGAACCCTCCGACCCCCGAGGCCACGTATGCCCCCCACCGCCTGTCGAACCTGGGGCGCTTCTATTCGGCGACCGAACTCGGCCGGGTGTTCGACCCGGTGATGTGGTGGCCGACCTACCCCGACCTGCCCAACCGCCCGGGCTCGGGCGCCCAGGACACTCGTTCACTCGCACCCCGGCCCCCGCAGCGCGGGGGGATCCTGCCCACCCGTCGCGACCGCTGGCCGGAGGTGAGCATCGCGGCGGATCCGAGCGCGGTCCATGGCGGGGGAAACACCCTGCGAATCGGGCGTCCGGAACACGAGCGGTTCCGCGACGAGGAGGGACTCCGCGCCGCCCACCTGCTGGATCTTTTCCACGCCGGCAAGTCCCGCTCCGAGGACGAGGCCGAGCGCGAAGGCCCGCTGGTGATGATCGACGGAAAGGCGAACGTGAACACCGCCACGCCCGCCGCGCTGCGCTCGCTTGCCGCCGGTCTGCTGGCGCAGGATCCGCAGCTTTCCCAGGTCCTGAGTCCCTCCCATCGTCCGGCTCCGCAGATGGCGGCCTTCACGCGGCCGATGGAGCTTGGCGCCCCGGAGCGCGACGAGCTGGCCGACTACATCGTGAACGCCCTGATCGAGTCGCGGCCCTTCGCCAGTGCCGCCGAACTGGCCGAGGCCCGCACCCGGGCCCCGGATGGCACGGCCGACCAACCGGTGTTCGGAAACCGCGACTTCCACGACCTCGGCGACCGCGTCCGCTGGAACGATGCCGCCGCCGAGGAAGTCTTCGCCCGCATTTACGAGGGGACCACGCTGCGCTCCCGCAATTTCCGGGTATGGGTCGTCGGCCAGGCACTGGCGGCGCGCCCGGCGGGAACCGCCGGCGAGCCCGAGGTGCTGGCGGAATCCCGCAAGGTCTTCTCGGTCTTCGCCGATCCTGGCGAACGCGATGCCAACGGGGAAATCGACCCCGCCACCTACCGACCGATCATCACTCATGAGAACGATTTCTAGTCTGTTGCTCGTCCTTGCCTCGCTGGCCCCGCTCGCGGCTCAGGACGACGGGGCGAAATATGGCTTCATCCGCCTGGTGAATGCCGTCGCCGCCGGCGAGGGGAAGGTCACCCTGCTTCTGGACGGTGCGGATCTGTATCCCTCCGGCTACCAACTGGGCGATGCCACCGGCGGCATGGGGGTGGAAGCCGGACGCTGCAAGGTGGTGGTCCAGCGGGATGGGGCGAAGGACGGCACCACCACCATCCAGGTCGAGGAAGGCAAGACGACAACCATCATTCCCTTTGCCGAACTCATCCCGGCGACGGACGACGAACCGGAGCACTGGCAGATCCGCATCCTGCGACTCAAGCAGAAGGCCGAGTCGGAACGCCGCAACGCCACCTTCGTTTCCGTGGCGCGGGACGACGCGGTGCCGGTCGAGATGCGCGACCCCGACGGCACCTGGAAGAAGTATCAGGTGAAACGCTTCGACACCACCGTGGCCCCGATGAACTATCCCGAGGGCTACGTCCCCCTGCGGATGAAGGGGCGCGAGCTTCCCTCCATCCCGGTCCTCGACATCGGCAACTATGTCGTCGTTCTCTACAACGACGCCGACGGCGAAGTCCAAGCCCTCAACTTCCGCGACTTCCACCACGTCACGGCGGATTGAGGAATCACTCAAAGAACCGCTTCAGCGCCCGCTGTTCGTCGGGGTCGAGGGACTCGCGCCAGACGCGGTCGCCACCGGCACCGGTCGCATCGACCGAGCCGCCGCTGCCATCGCGGGTGGCGTTCTCGTCGACCTCGTGTTCGCCGTCCTGGAGCTGGAGCAGGTCGCCGGGAAGGGAACGTGAGAGGTCCTTGGCTTCCATCGCTTCGAGGTCGCCGGTTTCGAGCGTCTCGCCCTCGGCTCCAAGCACGCCGGGAGCATGGCCGGGGCCGCGATTGACGCCGCCCTTGCCTCCCGGTCCGTCGCCGGGCTGGTCGCCGCCCGGGCATTGCCCTTCGCCACCGCCGTTGCCGTCGCCATCGAGCAGTTCGTCGAGCCATTCGTCGCCCTGGCCGCCGCCTTCGCCGCCGCCCTGGCAGTCCTTGCAGGCCTGGCCGGCCTGACGGAGGTTCTCGCGCAGCTGGTCGAGCTGTTCCTGGTTGAGCTGGCCGAGATTGTTCGGGTCGAGTTCGCGAAGCTGGTTGAGGAGTTCGGGATTCGGTTTCAGCGCGCCGTTCTGGAGTCCCTGCAGCGCCTGGTCGAACTGGTTCATGAGCTGGTCCTTGCGCTCCTGAGGCATGCCGCCGGCATTTTTCTGCAGGCTGCCCAGGGCGCGGTCGGCGCGCTCCAGCTCGCGTTCCAGCCGCTCGAGTTCGGAGTTGTGCTGCTGCTTCAGTGAGTCGGTCGCCTCCAGCGAGGAATGGCTGAACCATTCGTCCTCGTCGTTCTGGCGCAGCTCTTCGAGCTTCTTGCGGGTCTCCTCGAGGTAGTTCTCGTCGATCAGTTCATCCTGCTCGAGGCGCTCGAGATCGGCCTCGATCTGCTCCCACGCGAGGGGCTCGTCCGGCCCGTCGTCGGGATCCTGCGAAACGGCGGCGACGGGGATCAGCAGGCCGCCGAGGAGCAGGGCGAGGGCGGCGACCGGCGGGATGACGACCCGCTGCCAGTTCCAGCCGAGGCCGGGATCGACCTTGCGCGGCATCGCCGGCCACGGAGCCACCCCGGCGCGGGCCGCGGAGAGGCCGTTGCGCAGTTGCATGGTGTCCTCGATCCGAACCATGGAGGTCTCCACGTTTTCGAAACGGCGACGGGCGATGAGGAAGGCAATGCCGCCGAGCAGGACCACGGCCCCGGCCGTCCAGAGGCCGAGTTGCCACGCGGGCAGGTCCGGCACATGCCGGCGGACCAGAAGCAGCGTGCTGGCACCGGCGATGCCGAGTATGATCAGCGGTGCCGCGAGGGTTTGAACCCACCAGCCGAGATTGACCTGACGGGCCACCCGGGCCGCGGCGGTTCGCCATTCGGCGGCGAGATCCAGCTTCTTCGGTTCCTCACCCATGCATCCAGCATAGCGCAGCCGGGCCCGGGATCGATGTGAAATTTTGGTGAATGAGGGGTCAGGAGCGCGCGACGCCGTCGCGCCAAGAGAGGCGGGAGGGTGGAGTGCGAGGGGATGAGGCCGGTTCCGACCAAATCGGGAAGTCAGCCGGGCGGGTGACTTCCGCTTCCAAGCTTGGGCGCTGCGCGACAGCGTCGCGCGTTCCCTTACAAGTCTGCAGCGGCGGGCCGGTCGAGGTAGAAGGTGGCGTCCGGGTGCTTCTGAAGGAATGAGGCACTGACTTGGGGCGTCACCGGGCCCTCGATCGCTTCGCGGACGATCGAGGCCTTCTTCTCGCCGAAGGCGAGGAGGCCGATGCGCCGGGCCTCGAGAATCGTTCCGCAGCCCATGGTGATGGCGTGGGTCGGGACGGCGTCGAGGCCGCCGAAGGCGGGGGCCGCATCCTGCCGCGTGACGGGGTCGAGCTCGATGCACCGGGTGCGGCTGTCGCTGGGCGAGCCGGGCTCATTGAAGCCGATGTGGCCGGTGCGCCCGATGCCGAGCAACTGGAAGTCGATGCCGCCGGCATCGCGGATGGCCTGCTCGTAGCCGGCGCAGTGGGTGGCGATGTCGTCGGGATCTCCGGAGGGGATGTGAATGTTCTCCGCACGGATGTCGACGTGGTCGAAAAGCTGCCGGTGCATGAAGGTCCAGTAGCTTTCCGGATGATCGCGACCGAGGCCGAGATACTCATCGAGATTGAAGGTGGTGACCCGCTCGAAGGAGACATCTTCCTCGCGATGGAGCCGGATCAGCTCCTGATAGAGGGGGATGGGGGTGTTGCCGGTCGCCAGGCCCAGCACCGCGTTCCGGCCCTCCGAGTTGATCGTCCGGATCAAGCCGGCGAGTTCGGAAGCGAGGGAGCGGCAGGCCGCTTCGCGGTCGGGGAAGATCCGGACATTGGAGGGAGGCTGGGCCACGGGCGGGGGAAATGGAAGGGGGGGCGAGAAATGTCAAAGGCAAAGCGGCCGGCTCCAACTGGTAGGGCGATCCGGCCGGTGGCTGTCGCGCCATAGGCCGGGGCGGGAATCCGATCAATCGGAGGACTTGATGATCGAGAGTCCGCCTTGGATGCTGAGCCCGATCAATTCCGCTCGAGGCGCTGGGCGAGTTCGGGATTCGGCGGAGCGCCGTTCTCGAGAGCGAGATCGTAGTGCTTGCGACCGTCGCCGGGGCGGCCGGTGCGGTCGCAGAGGATGGCGAGGTTGTAGTGGGCCTCGGCATGGGTCGGCTCGCAGGCCAGGGTGGTGCGGAAGGCCTCCTCGGCTTCGGTGAGGTCGCCGTTCCGGAAACGGGCATTGCCGAGAAGCATGTGGCCCTCGGCATTGGTCGGGGCGAGCTCGACGGCGCGCTCCAGCGAGATGATGGCCTCGATCTGGTCGTCGAGGCGCGAGCTGAGGATGTGGCCGAGCATGCGGTGGGCGTAGGGATTCTTCGGGTCGAGTTCCGAGGCGCGGCGGAACATGTCGGCCGCGGCGATGGGTTCCTCCAGCTTGTATTCGACCAGACCCAGCATGCACATCGCCGTGTCGTCTCCCGGGTGGCGTTCGATGATCATTTCGAAGGCCTCGCGGGCCGCCCGCAGGCGATCCTTGCGGTAGGCGCGGATGCCGGCCTGGCGATAGGGCTCGAGCTGGCGTTCGAGGCCGGCGAGGTTGCGCTCGACCTCCGAGCGGGACTTGGCGTAGGGCGAGACGATCACGTCGTCGACCACCTTGCCTTCGATCACGCGGAGTTCCTCGGGGGAAAGGTTGAGTTCGACGCCCTGATAGATCTGCACCGCGCCGCGGATGGTCTCGTCCTCGCGGGCCTTGTCGGCGAGGGCGGCGAGCAGCATTTCGCGTGCTTCGGCCCGCTTTTCCTGAACCCGCAGCTGGCGCTGGATGATGGCGCGCAGCATCGCGACTTCGGCGGGATCCGCCTCGCTGCCGCCGAGCAATTCCTCCTCGGTGCGGAGGCGTTGCTGCAGTTCGGCGATGCGCTGCTGCTGTTCGTCCCGCTCGCGGCGGAATTCCTGAATCCGCATCTTGCTGATGGCGAGATCGCGCAGGGCCTCCAGCAGGTCGTCCTTGGTGGCGTCGTTGTCCTCCTTGAGAATTTCGTAGCGCTCGCGGCTTTCGCGCAGTTGCCGGTCGAGCGCCATGTTCTGGTCGATCACGTCCTGGAGCTGGCCGTCTTCATTGAGCTTGAGCAGGGCGGCCATCTGGTCGCGTTCGCGCAGCAGTTCGTTGCGCTCCTGCTTCAGGTCGTCGAAGGAGGCGCGGACCTCGGCGAGTTCGGTCTCGAGGGAGCGGATCCGGTCGTTGGCCTCGCCGAGCTGCTGGTCCTTGGCCTCGAGCTGGGCGCGGAGCTGCTTGATCTGCTTGAGCTGGCCGGCGACGACCTCGTTGGCGGCCTCGCGCTCGATCTTCAGGTTGCCCTCGGCATCGGCGACCTGCTGCCGGAGCTGGTCGACCTGCTGCATCAGCCGGGCGCGCTCGTTGTTGAGGGCCTGGACCTGGGCCCTCGCCTCGGTGGTTTCCTCGCGGCTCGCCTCCAGGGCGCGCCCCATCACGGCCTTCTCGTCCTCGAGGGCATTGATGCGGCGGGCCAGCGCGTCGATTTCCTCCTGCACGGGTCCCGAGGCAACCTCGCGGCGCAGCCGGTCGAGTTCGGTGCGGGCCTTGTGGAGTTCGCCGACGGCGAGGTCGCGCATCTCCTCCTGGGCCTTTCTTTCGGAGTCGCGGAGCTGCTCGGAGGCACGGCTGCGCTGCTCGGCCTCACGTGCCCGCTTCGCGAGTTCGGCGACCTTCCTCTCCAGTTCGGCGATGCGCCGGGACTCGAGGGTCTCGACCGGGCGGGTCGGCCGGACCGGGGCGGCGGGCATGTGGGTGTCGAGCGGCTTCGGCTGCTCATTTTCGATCACGCCACCGCGTCGTGCGCCGCCTTCGAGTTCGGCAATCGCCCGCTGCTTGTCTTCCTTTTCCTTGAGCACACGCGGGCCGATTTCGGCGATGTTGTCGAAGGTCTTCTTGCGTCGCCCGGCGACCATTTCCTTTTTCCATTCGGGAAAGGTGCGGGCGACGGTGTCGAAGAGCTGCTGGGCGCGTCGCAGTTTTTCCAGCGACTCGGTGAATTTTCCGGCCTCGGCGAGTTTTTCGGCATCGCGCGTGAGAAGCCAGCCCTGGAAGTAGACTTCGGAAGGATCGAAGCGGGCGGGAGCGGGGGCAGGCGGCGGGGCCTGGGCGGCAGCCGGAGCCACGCCGATCGCCAGGGCGAGAAACGCCGCGGCGAGCAGTGATGGAAGGCGACCGGTGGCGGATCCCATGGGCGGCGGAGGCTACGGGACGTGCGACCCTCCCGCAAGGGGGAAAGTCAGTTGCAAGAGCCCCGGGAAAACGGCGGGTTATCGACGCAAGACTCTGGCGCTCAGCGCCCGGAGGGATGCCATGGGAGCCAGTGCGAAGGCTTGGAAGGCAAGCTGGTAGCCCCCGGGTCCCGGTGCATGATTGGCGTGCCCGAAGATTCGCATCATGATGGTTTCCATGGCCCCGGCCTCTTCGAAGAGTGCCCGGTGCCGACGGGTAATCCGCAGCAGTCCGCGGCCGCGCAGGAGCGAGTTGGCGGTGATCTGGTCGCCGTGGACCAGGTAGGTCATGAGGACCTCCGGGATCGAGTGGTAGCGGGCGAAGCGTGCCAGGCGGATGTGCAGCTCGAGATCGTTGTAGGCGGGCAGGTCTTCGTCGAGGCCACCGGCCCGCTCGAGCGCCGCGCGCCGGATCACGCAATTCCCCATGTCGACCGCCACCTCGGTGCGAAGAAGCGGACCGAGGATGTCACCTTCGAGTTCAGGAATGAGGTTCTCGATCCACTCGAGCTCGGAGCCGCGGGCGGATCCGTGATGAACACACTCCTGGCCGAAACACACCACGTCGATCGAGGGGTCCGCGCGGAAAGCTTCAAGGCAGCGGGAGACCGCGTTCGGGTGGTAGCGGTTGTCGGAGTCGAGAAAGGCGACAAACTCTTCGGTTCCCTCTTCCAAGGCGGTGATTCTCGGTCCCTGGGGCCCCTTTGCATGGCGGTTCCGGAGGTAGCGGAGTGACGGGATCTCCGCAGCGAGGCGGTCCATCAGGGCGTCGGTCCGGTCCGTCGAGTGATCGTCGCAGACGTAGATGACGACCCCGGGGTGGGTTTGGGCGGCAGCGCTTCGCACGCAGTCTTCCAGAAGATTCTCCCGGTTGAAGGTAGGGGTGATGACGGCGACGCGCTCCGTTTCCATTGACTGGGCTTCGGGGAATACCGTGTTCCGGAGAAAAAGCGAGATGAGATTGCTCGCCTTTCACCGTCGAGGGTCGAAACGGCATCCGACTTGCGGGGCTACCGTGGGGCGGCGGCGGGTGTGGAATCAGATCACTCCGCCTTCCCGGAAGGAGTAGTAGGGCTCGCGCCCGCAGGAGGGACGACCGATGATCACGTGGTCGATGAGGCGGACCTCCATGAGTTCCGCGGCCTCGTGAATGCGCCGGGTGAAGCGGATGTCGGCGGCGCTCGGCGACGGGTCGCCGGAAGGGTGGTTGTGGAGAATGGCGAAGCCGTAGGCCTTGTGGAGGATCACCGGCCGCAGGATTTCCCGGGGATGGGCCGAAGTTTCCGTGAGCGTGCCGGAGCTGACCTCGATGGTGGCCAGGTGCCGGAGGCGGGAATCAACGAGCGCCAGGACGAGCTTTTCCTGCCCGAGCCAGGCAAGCTGCGGGGCGAACAGTTCGTGCAGGCGTTCGGGGGAGTCGAGGGGGGTGTCGGTGAGTTGTTCACGGGCTGTGCGGGCGCCGAGTTCGAATGCGGCGGCGAGTTGGCAGGCCTTGGCGAGGCCGAGGCCGGGAGTGTCGCGCAGGGCTTCGATGCCGGCCGAGCCGAGGGCGTGGAGCGAGCCGAAGTGGGCGAGGATGTCGCGACCGATCTGGATCGCGCTCTTTCCGCGGATCCCGGTGCGGAGGAAGAGGGCCAGCAGCTCGGCGTTGTCGAGGGCGGCCGGACCCAGCCGTGCAAGCTTCTCACGCGGACGCTCGGTGTCGGGGAGATCGCGGATCATCATGCTGTTTTTATGAACAGCATGATGATCCGGGGCAAGTCAATTGTTGGCGTCGGCTTCCCATCGCCGCTTTGGGGGCTCCTCTCGACACTCGATCCAGAGTTTCCAATCTGAAATCTGAAATCCAACATCTGAAATTCCTCAGTCCTTCGACGATTTCGGGTCGAGGGCGTCGCGGAGGCCGTCGCCGAGGAAATTCAGGGCGAAGAGGGTGCTGGCGAAAAACAGGGAAGGGAAAAACAGCAGCCACGGATTGGAGGCCATGCGGTTGGCACCTTCCTCGATAAGGATGCCCCAGGAGCTGTTGGGAGGTTTCACCCCGAGGCCGAGGAAGGACAGCGTGGCCTCGAAGAGCATGATGCCGGGAATGGTCAGCGTGGTGTAGACGATGATCGGCCCGAGCGCATTGGGCAGGATGTGGCGGAAGAGGATGCGCGCGTGGCCCAGGCCCAGCGAGCGGGCCGCCTCGATGAAGTCCTGCTTGGCGACGTTCTGCACCTGGGCGCGGACGATGCGCGAAACGGTCAGCCACGACAGCGCGCCGATCGCGATGAACAGCGGGACCAGCGTGGTGATGGGTTCGACCCAGGTGCGGGTTTCGTTCTGCCGCGAGACCGAGGCCTCCTTTCCGGCGAAGAGATCCACCGCCCAGTTCGTCAGGTCGACCGTCCAGGGCTCGATCGCCTTGCCGAGCAGGATGACGATGATGAGGAAGGGGAGGGCGTAGAGGATGTCGACGACCCGCATCAGGGCGTCGTCGGTGCGCCCGCCCGCATAGCCCGCCAGAGCGCCCCAGCAGACGCCGATGGTGACCGAGACGGCGGTGGTGATGATGCCGACGGCGATCGAGATGCGTCCGCCGTAGAGGACCCGCGAGAAGATGTCGCGACCGAGGTGATCGGTGCCGAACCAGTGTTCGCCGGAGGGTGGGCGGTTTTTCAGTGCCAGCGATTGGGCATTGGGGTCCTGCAGGAGGTCGGGGATGGAAGGCAGGACGAGGCAGGCGAGGAAGATGACGGCCAGCACGACCACCCCCGCCATGGCCGCGTGGTTCTTTTTCAGTCGCAGGGTGGCGTCGTGCCACAGCGAGGTGCCTTTCTCGAGTTCGGTCGTTGTCACGGGATCAGCGGGTGGAGCGAAGCCGCGGGTTGAGCCAGACGCCGAGCAGGTCGGTGGCGATGTTGGCGAGAATGATGAGCGAGCCGTAGAGCAGGACGACGCCAGTGATCACCGGTTCGTCGCCGGTCTCGATCGACTTGATGAAGTGGGTGCCGAGTCCGGGAATGGCGAAGATGCTCTCGATCACCAGGGAGCCGGAGATGATGGCGGCGAAAGCCGGGCCGATGTAGGCGACCGCGGGGATCAATCCGCCCCTCAGGCAGTGGTGGGAAAGGATGCGCCCCTCGGACACTCCCTTGGCACGGGCGGTGCGGACGAAGTCCTGGTTGAGGGTTTCGAGCATGCCGGCGCGCGTCAGGCGCGACAGGTAGGCGGCGCTGATCAGCCCCAGCGTGAGTGCCGGCAGGATCCAGAATGCCGGCGAGAGCGGCGACCAGCCCATGGCGGGGAGGATTTCCATCCGGCGCCCGAACTGGTCGGCGAGGACCGGGCCGATGACGAAGGAGGGGATGCAGATGCCGACCATCGCCAGGGCCATCGCCCCGTAGTCGGTGAGCGAGTTCTTGCGCCACGCGGCGAGGATGCCGAGCGGCACGCCGATCGTGATCGCCAGCACGATGGCCACCAGTCCGAGCTGCAGGGAGACCGGAAAGGACTGGCTGATGATTTCCGAAACCTCCCGGCCTTCCAGCCGCAGGCTCAGCCCGAGGTCACCGCTGAGCAGATTGACCAGCCGTTTCTGGTACTGGACCAGCAGGGGTTGATCGAGGCCGTAGTAGGCCTCCATCTTGGCCTGAATATGCTCGGGGATGGCCCGCTCGGTCTTGAACGGACCGGTCGGCAGCGAGCGGACCAGAAAGAAGGTCAGCGTGAAGAGCACGAACAGGACGAGCAGTCCCTGGCCGAGCCGGTTGAGGATCTGTCGGATCATGGTTCGAGGTGGATGGCCTTCCAGGGATGGTTGTCGAGAAGCAGGGGATGCCAGCCTTTCACCTCGGGCCGGTGGAGATAGTTGCGGGCATACCAGGACACGGGAAGCACCGGGCGTTCCTCCATCAGGATTTTTTCGGCCTCGGCCAACAGGCGGTAGCGCTCGGCGGGATCGGCCTGCAGCGCGGCCTTGTCGAGCAGTTCCTCGTAGGCATCGCTGTGCCACCCGGTGTTGTTGTTGCCGTTGCCCTCGGTCCACATGTTGAGGAAGGTGGTGGGGTCGAGGTAGTCGCCGATCCAGCCGGCCGAGGCCATGTCGAACTCGAGGCTCTGCTGGGCGCTGATGTAGGATCCCCAGTCCTTGTTCTGAATGTCGACGAGGATGTTCAGGTGTTCCTTCCACATCGCCTGCAGCGCTTCCGCCGATGCGCGGGCGGAGGGACGGCTGATCAGCATGGAGTAGCGGGGAAAGCCCTTGCCTTTGGGATAGCCGGCTTCGGCCAGCAGCTCGCGACCTTTCTCGGGGTCGAAGGACAGCACGGGTTCCGGTTCGTAGGCGCCCATCTTGGGCGTCATGGAGCGCGCCGGGGTGTAGCCCTCGAAGATGTGCTCGCAGAGCAGCTCGCGATCGATCGCCAGCGAGAGCGCGCGGCGGACGCGGGCATCGTCCAGGGCCGGCCGGGTGTTGTTGAGCCGGACGAAGGTGGTGCCGACGTAGGGTTCCTGCCGCAGGAACTGCGGGTAGTCCGCCGCCATCGTGTCGACGAGGTCGGGAGGAAGGGTGTAGGTCGTGTGAAGTTGGCCGGCGAGGAAGGCCCGGGCCTCGGTGTAGGGGTTTTCGATCGGAAAGAAGCGGATGCCGTTGAGACCGACGTTCTCCGCATCCCAATAGTGGGGGTTGCGCGTCACCTCGATCACGTCGTGGAAGCGCCACTCGGAGAGCTGGAACGGTCCGTTGCCGACAAGGTTCCCGAGTTCGCTCCAGGGGGTGAAGCGATCGTCGATGTCTCCGTGTTGCAGGACCACGTGGCGCGGCACGGGGAACCAGGTGTAGTGGCGCGTGAGCGAGGGGAGGAAGGGGACCGGCTCGCGCAGCCGGAGTGCGAGGGTGAAGTCGTCGATGGCCCGGACTCCGACTTCGCTGAAATCCTCGATCTCGCCCTTGTTGTAGGCTTCGGCCTTGTCGATGAAGTAGAGCATCTCGGCGTAGGGAGCCGCGAGATCGGGCGTGAGCATCCTCCGGTAGGCGAAGACGAAGTCGTGGGCGGTCAGCGGGGTGTTGTCGGACCAGCGGCCTTCCGGGCGCAGTTGGAAGGTCCACTCGGTCATGTCCTCGTTGTGCTCCCACGAGACGGCGGCGCCTGGGGGCATGGCATCGTCGCTTTCGGGGTCGTCGGCGACCAGACCCTCGAAGAGAGCGCCGATGATCTTGCTCTCGATCACACCGGTGACGAGTTGGGGGTCGAGGGCCTTGGGTTCGGCAGAGTTGCCGACCAGCATGATGCCTTCCTCGTTGGCCCGCTCGACCTGCGTCTGCTTCTGGCACGATGCCAGGGCGATCGCGATCAGGCAGGATAAGAGGAGTGGGCGAAGCATGACAGGCGCGAAGTAAGCGGCGCCCGGGCCCGATTGGCAGCAAAAAGCGACGCAGGCCGGGCTTTCATGCGTCGGTGTTCCCGTCGGGGCGGAAATCGGGCCGATTCGGGATTTTCGGAATGGAGCGTGCTTGCAAGACCACCACCCGGGGCTAGAAACCACGGGACCCGCTCGCCCACCGTCGCTTGAAAGCCTACTTCATCCGCCGCCTGCTGCTGATTCCGCTCACGCTGATCGGGATCACGCTGCTGGTGTTCGTGATCGTGAGGGTGACGCCGGGCGGTCCGGTGGAGCAGGGGCTGCAGCGCCTGATGGGCGGCGACGGGGAGTCCCGCGTGGGTGCCGAGGAGGCCGCCGCTTCCCTGAGCGCGGCCCAGGTGCTCGAGCTTGAGGAGGAGTACGACCAGCACAAGGGGATCCTGCGGGGCTATCTCGAATGGCTGGGGGTGCTGCCACGGGACATCGAGTTGCAGGGCCGGGAATTTCCGGAGGGCGAGGACGCGGTCGAGATCCCGGTGCCGGGCACGGTTCACGTGGCCAAGGTGACGAAGTCGCCGGGTGGTGACGTTCTCCTGAGTGGTCCGGAAGGCGCGGACTTGGGCGACTGGCAGGTCCGGGTCGTGAGTCCGGAAACCCAGGCACGGCGCTTCGAGAAGTATGCCAAGGGCATCGACCTCCCGACCCTGCCGCAGCCGCGGGCGGTGATCTTCAAGCCGGCCTTCGACGGCTTGCTGCAGGGGAGCCTCGGGTATTCCTGGAAATATCAGGATCCGGTGTGGCGGATGATCCTCCAGCGCATGCCGGTGTCGCTCTTCTTCGGTGGGATCGCGATGGTGCTGATCTATTCGATCTGCCTGCCGCTCGGTATCATCAAGGCGATCAAGCACCGGAGCTGGATGGACAATTTCACCTCGGTGCTGGTTTTCGCCGGCTACGCCATCCCCGGCTACGCGCTCGGTGCCCTGCTGGTCGTCTATTTCGGCGCACAGCTGCGCTGGTTCGCCCTCGGTGGATTCGTGAGCGACAATTTCGACGCCCTCTCGCTGGGCGGGAAGATCGCCGACCTCGCTTATCACGGCACCCTGCCCCTGCTGTGCTACATCATCGGCTCCTTCGCGATGATGACGATGCTGATGAAGAACAACCTGATGGACAACCTCGCCGCCGACTACGTGAGGACGGCCATCGCGAAGGGCACGGGCTTCCCCAAAGCCGTGTTCCAGCACGCCTTCCGCAACTCGATCATCCCCATCGCCACCACCTTCGGCGGCAACCTTACCCTCATCGTGGCCGGCAGCGTGCTCATCGAGCGGGTCTTCGACATCAACGGTTTCGGCCTGCTGAGCTTCAACGCGATCCTCGAGTTCGACCAGCCCGTGATCATGGGAGTGCTCTTCGTTTCGGCCCTGCTGATGCTCCTTGGCAACGTGATCTCCGACCTCTGTGTGGCGCTGGTCGATCCCCGCGTCAGTTACAAGTAAGATGACCTTTCCCCGCAAAATCGGACTGCTGCTGATCGTCGTCGCGCTGCTCGCGACGGCGGGGGAGTTCCGGGGGATCGAGATCCCGACCGTCCGCTGGTTCTACGACTTCGAGGCCGATCCCAACCGCATCGGCGAGAGCTTCTGGCTCGAGCATCAGCACCGCGTCATCGGCCTGGCCATGTCGGTCGCCATGACGCTTGCCGGCTTGCTGATGATCGCCTTCGGCGGCGGCTTCCACTGGAATCCGCTGACGCTGCGCCGGCTCGAGCGCTTCCGCTCGATCGGCCGGGGTTACTTCGCCTTCCGCGTCCTGATGTTCCTGCTCGTCCTGACGATGCTCGACCAGGCGCTGGTGGGGAAGCGGGCACTGGCGGTGCGCTACGAGGGCGAGTGGCATTTTCCGGCCTTCCGCGAGTTGCCGTATTCCGAGTCCTTCTTCGGCGGCACGGGCGACGAGGAAGCCAACTACCGCCTGCTCAGCGAACGTGCCGAGGAAACCGACACGGTGGTGATCCTGCCGGCGATTCCCTGGGATCCGACCTTTGACTCGGATGACCAGATGGAGCGCCTGCTGCCGATGGTCGCCAAGCGTGTCCACACCCCGGACGGACGCGATCCCTACAACGGCTACGCCTTCCAGTTCGCCGAGGGCGAGTCCGGTCCCTTGCTGCGCTCCGGACGCCTCCGCCAGGGGCTGCCCCAGTGGTCGATCGAGGTCTATGGTCCCGACGGGGAACCGGTGGGCCGCGAGGAGTGGAAGGACGGCGAAATCGTGTCGAGCAGTCTTCCCGAGGACTTCGAGGCGCCGGAGGGCGGAGCGTGGGTGCGCAAGATCTATCCGCCGCTGCCGCCCGCCCTCGAGCAGCGACAGGCCACGCAGCCGGAGAAGCGGGGCTGGCAGCACCGGCACCTGCTGGGGACCGACAAGAAGGGCTGGGACATCGCCGCCCAGCTCTACGGGGGGCTGCAGGTCATCTTCAAGGCGGCCGCCCTCTATCTGGTGCTGACCTACGGCATCGGGATCACCTTCGGTTGCCTGATGGGCTACTTCGGCGGAACCTACGACCTGATCATGCAGCGGGTCATGGAAATCATGCTCAACGTGCCCTTCCTGCTCGTGGTGATGATTCTTTCCGCCAACATCGGACGCGACAACATCACGCTCGGGACCATTCTGCTCATCTTCTGCATCTTCTCGTGGATCCAGGTGGCGGTCTACCTGCGGACCGCCACCTACAAGGAGAAGGCGCGCGACTACGCCAGCGCCGCCCGGGTGCTCGGAGCGAGCATGCCGCGGGTGATCTTCCGCCACATCCTGCCCAACGCGGTGGCGACCATCGTCACCCTGGTGCCCTTCAGCGTGGCCTCGGTGATCGCCTCGCTCACCGCCCTCGACTTCCTCGGCTTCGGCGTGCCGGATTCCTACCCGAGCTGGGGCCGCATCCTCAACGGCGGCCTCGAGAACCTCGGCTCGCCCTGGATCGTCAGCTCGGTCTTCGCCATGCTGGTGATCCTCCTGCTCACCATCACCTTCATCGGCGAGGCGATCCGCGAAGCCTTTGATCCGAAGAAATTCACCACCTACCAATGATGCGGCGACTGCTCCTACTGCCCCTTGCCGCCGTCCTGATCGGCGGCTGCCGCGAGGCGCGGACCCATGATCCGTACGACAACACCGCCGAGCGGGAGGCCTTCTACGAGCGCTTCAACCGCGAAACAATCGAGAAGCTCGAGAAGCGGAAGGCCGAGCTGCAGGAACAGCTGGCGGGTGATCTCGACGACGCGGCGCGCAAGGAGGCGCAGTCCCTGCTCGACGATCTCGAGCGGCGCCTCGAGCGGCCGAACTATTTCGAGATCCTCACCGAGGCGGATCTTCCCCCGGACCTCGACTGGCAGACCAACCAGGATTCCCCGGACCTCGGTTCCCCGAACGCGAAGAAGGGGGGCACCATGCACACGGACATTCCGGGAGGGGCGTATCCGCCCACCATCCGGACGGCGGGAAAGGAGGCCAACAGCGGATTCCGCTCGTATCACTACGATGACATCGAACTCGCGCCGACCGGCCTGCACCCGAACACCATGGAAGTCATTCCGGCACTCGCGGACCGCTGGGCGGTGGGCGAAGACGGGCAGACGGTCTATTTTCACATCGACGACGAGGCCCGCTGGTCGGACGGCACCGAGGTGACCTCGCGCGACTGGCTGATGGCCTTCTACATCTATCTCTCGCCCTACCTCAGCGAGGCCTTCTACCGGATCTACTACAGCGAGCAGTTCTGGGGCGTCGCGACCTACGGCGACGACTACTTCGCGATCCGCAACGCCTATCCGAAGCCGATCCCGCCCTACTTCGCCTCCGTCCGGCCGATGCAGGAGGAGTTCTTCCGCGAGTTCGGGCCGGACTTCGAGAGCCGCTACAACTGGC
Source organism: Haloferula sp. A504 (assembly GCF_044385805.1). Taxonomy (NCBI): domain Bacteria; kingdom Pseudomonadati; phylum Verrucomicrobiota; class Verrucomicrobiia; order Verrucomicrobiales; family Verrucomicrobiaceae; genus Haloferula; species Haloferula sp. A504. The sequence continues at coordinate 34,710 of NZ_JBISBU010000028.1, read as the reverse complement.
GTCCCCGCCCGACCACGGGAGCCTATCAGATACTCGAGGAGGACATCGTGAAGGGCCGCTCGATCGCCCTGACGCGGGTGAAGGACTGGTGGGCGAAGGATCGCAAGTACTACAGGAATCGTTTCAATGTCGACCGCATCGAGTACCGGCTGGTCCGGGACACCGAGAAGGCCTTCCAGATGTTCCTGCAGGGGGATATCGACGTCTACCTGCTCGGCGATCCGAAGAAATGGTACGAGGCGACCGAGATCGACGCCGTGTTCAACGGCTACATCGAGCGGGCCACCTTCTACAACGATTACCCGAGGCCCTCGATCGGGCTGTATTTCAACATGAGCAAGCCCCTGCTCGACGACCTGGATATCCGCGTCGGGCTCTCCCACGCGACCAACTGGGAGAAGGTCATCGACGTGGATTTGCGCGGCGACGCCGAGCGGCTGAGGCTGCTGAACGAAGGCTTCGGCGACATCTCGCATCCGGGCATCACGCCGCGCGAGTTCTCCCTGGCCAAGGCGCGCGAGGCCTTCGCCCGGGCCGGCTTCACCGAGCCGGGGCCGGACGGGATCCTGAGGAATGCGGAAGGCAAGCGGCTTTCCTTCACGGTGATCGTCCGCAAGAGCCCGCCGCTCTACGAGCAGATGATGCTCCGGATCAAGGAGGAGGCCCGCAAGGCGGGCGTGGAATACAAGCTGGAGGTGCTGGACACGACCACGGCTTTCCAGAAGGTTTCGCGCAAGGAGCACGAGATCGCCCTGGCGGGCTGGGCGGTCACTCCGCCCTTCCCCGACTACTACCAGCAGTTCCACTCCAAGGAGGCCTACATCGAGGGGACGAAGAAACCGCGGCCGATGACCAACAACCTCTCCATCTTCGCCGACCCGGAGGTCGATGTGATCCTGGAGGCCAACCGCAACGCGCGGAGCTACGAGGCGGTCAAGGACACCAGCTGGGAACTCGAGGAGATCTTCCACGAGCGGGCGGTGTGGATTCCCGCCTTCCAGCGGCCGTTCTACCGCGTCGGCTACTGGCGCTGGGTCCAGTGGCCGGAGGACTTCAACGTGCGGGTGGCCTATCTGCCCGAGGAGGCCCACGTCCACTGGATCGACGAGGAGATGAAGGAGGAAACCCTCCGGGCCATGCGGGACGGCAAGACCTTCGAGGAGCAGTATCTGCTGTTCGACCAGTATCGCAGCGTGGTGTCGGCGGAGGACGACGGGGCGGACGAGAGCGGAGGCGATGGTGAGGAAGACACCGTTCCCGCCGTTCCCGCCGAGACGGAACCCGGGCAGGAGGAGGGTGCCGATGAGTGAGGCGATTCTCGAGGTCCGGGACCTGATCACCGCCTTCGACACCGAGGGCGGATTGGCGCGGGCGGTGGATCACGTGAACTTCACGGTGCCCAAGGGAGGCACGCTGGGAATTGTCGGCGAGTCGGGTTGCGGCAAGAGCGTCACCGCGATGTCCATCATCCGCCTGTTGCCGCAGCCCGCCGGCCGGATCCTCCAGGGCGAGGTGATGTTCAAGGGACGCGACCTTACCCGGATCAGCCCGAAGGAGATGCGGACGGTGCGCGGTGGCGAGATCGGCGTGATCTTCCAGGAACCGATGACGGCGCTGAATCCCGTGCACCGGATCGGCCGCCAGCTCTCGGAGTGCTTCCTGCTGCACAAGAAGATGAGCAAGAAGGAGGCGTGGGAGGCCTCGATCGAAATGCTCAAGCTCGTCCGGATTCCCGCTCCCGAAATGAGGGTGGGCGACTATCCCCACCAGCTCTCGGGTGGCATGCGCCAGCGCGTGGTGATCGCCATGGCCCTCGCCTGCCGGCCGGATCTGGTGATCGCCGATGAGCCGACCACCGCGCTCGACGTCACGGTGCAGGCACAGATCCTCGACCTGATGAAGCGGCTGCAGAGTGAGTTCGGCATGTCGATGATCCTGATCACCCACGACCTCGGCGTGATCGCCGAAAGCTGCGACGAGGTGGTCGTCATGTACGCCGGCAGGGTGGTCGAGAAGGCGCCGGTGAAGGAACTTTTCGCCAATCCGCTCCATGCCTACACCAAGGGCCTGCTGGCCTCGATCCCGCGCATTGAAACGGAGCCGAAGACCGTGCTTCCCGTCATTCCCGGGATGGTGGCCGGCTTGCGGGATTTCGTGCCGGGTTGCCGGTTCTGCCAGCGCATGGAGCGGCGCGGGCCGACGCTGCGCGAGCGGCCGGACTTCATCGAGGCGAGCCCAGGCCACTGGGTCGAGAGCTGCCCGATCTGCTACGGGGAAACCAGTCGCAAGGAGGTCCGGTCATGAGTGATCTGCTGAAGGTCGAGGACCTCAAGGTTCACTTTCCCGTGCATGGCGGGGTGCTGATGCGCCAGACCGGCGCGGTGCGGGCGGTCGATGGGGTCTCGCTGGGCATCCGCCAGGGCGAGACGCTCGGGCTGGTGGGAGAGTCGGGCTGCGGCAAGTCCACCCTGGGCAAGGCCATCGTCCGCCTGCTCAAGCCGACGGCGGGGCGGATCGAGTTCGAGGGCGTCGATGTGACGCACCTCGGAACGGCGGCGATGCGCCCCCTGAGGCGGGACATGCAGATGGTGTTCCAGGACCCGGTGGAGTCGCTCAACGCCCGCCACAGCGTGCGCGAGATACTGGAGGAGCCGTACATCATCCACGGCGGGATCTCCCGGGCCGAGCGGCGCAGGCGGGTGGACGAGATTCTCGACCGGGTGGGACTGCAGGCCGCGAGTGCCGACCGCTATCCCTTCGAGTTTTCCGGCGGGCAGCGCCAGCGCATCGGCATCGCCCGCGCGCTGGCCCTGAACCCGAAGCTGATCATCTGCGACGAGCCGGTTTCGGCGCTCGACGTCTCGGTCCAGTCCCAGGTGCTCAACCTGCTGCTCGAACTCCAGCGGGAGATGGATCTCTCATACCTTTTCATCGCCCACGACCTGGCGGTGGTGAAGCACATCTCCGACCGGGTCGCCGTGATGTATCTCGGAAAGATCGTCGAGATGGCCGACTCCGAGACGATCTACCGCGAACCCAAGCACGCCTACACCAAGGCGCTGCTCTCGGCCATCCCTCACCCCGATCCGGCGATGAAGGTCGAGCGGGTGTTGCTGGAGGGGGATGTCCCGTCGCCGATCGATCCGCCGAAGGGGAGTGCCTTCGGGCACCGGATCGACCATCCGCGCTACGAGGAAACGATCGGCAGGGAACTTCCGCTGGTGGAGATCGATCCCGGCCACTGGGTCGCTGCCGATCCCTGCTGCCTGGAGCCGGCCGATTACCAACGGGTGGCGGGTTGAGGGGGGCCTATTCGGCGCTGTACTCGCTGAAAATTCCGGCCAGCCGGGTTCGCTCGACCTTCTCGAAGCCCGCCTTCCGAAGCTCTTCCAGGATGGTTTCGGGCCGGACGCAGGCATCCATGGTTTCCCAGAAATACTGCATCATCCGCTCGGCGTGGTCGCTGCGGGTGAAAAGCCGCGTGAGGAAGGGATAGAGCCCGCCGAAGTAGAAGCGGAACATCGCGGCACCGACCGGATTCTCGGGCTTGGTGGCTTCGAGCAGCAGGACCTTGCCACCCGGTTTCAGCACCCGGCGGAACTCGCGGAAGGCGGCTTCAAGACTGCCGAAATGGCGCAAGGCGTAGCCGACCGAGAGGAAGTCGAAGGATGCGTCGGCGACTGGAAGGGCCTCGGCCCCGGCCTGGATGAAATGCGCCTCAAGCTTCCGCCGGGCCAGGGCGAGCATGCCCTCGCTGGGATCGACGCAGGAAATGGCATCGGCCGAACCGAGGATCTCGGCGGCGGCCACGGCCACCAGGCCGGTACCGCAGGCGACATCGAGGAGCCGCATGCCGGGCTCGAGTCCGTGCCGTTGGAGCGCCCACTTGCGGTAGGAATTGCCCTGGCAGAGGAAGCCCCAGTTGACGACCGGGTCGTAGTGTTCGGCACCGGCGTCGAACAGACCATTGACGAAGACGGACTTGTCTTCCAGGCGGTCGTAGCGGTGCCTGAGGAGCGGATGCGGAACCACGCAGATCGGGTAGTGGATGGAGGTGCCGCAATCAAGGCGGGAATGCCGACACTTTGTCACCCTGGGGGCATCCCCCGAGGAACCGGGGAGTAGGCCAGCTGTTTGACGAGTGTCGATACCGGGGGGCGCTTGCAGAAGGAGGCCTCGCTTCGAGGGGAGAGGTCATCCCGGGGAGGGTGGTCCGGAGGCTGGAAATGTTCAAATGCAGGCCCCGGCCCCACTCATTTGAACACCACAAAATGCGTTCATGCGAGCACATCAACGAAAACAAGCCTTGGAGAACCAGACCTCAAGCCAACCTCAACAATCGACCGAACCAATGAAAATCCCCGGAATCGCCCGTAAATTCGAGGACTCACGCTCCCATCTGGGTGGCCGGGCGATGTTCCACGAATGTTCCACGCTCGTGTTTTTGCCCTCAAAACACGATTCGGGGTATCACCTGGATACCCCGCAGCGGGGTATCCAGGCCACCCACTGCAAGGCCTGGACCCACCGGGACCGAATGTCTCGCCACGCAAGCCATTGACTGTCAGGGTGATGGGGTCAAAGCGGCCAGGCGATTGACCCGGAATCAACCAGTTGCTACTACCGGAATACCTCGAATCGATACAATACACTGTTGTGCAGGAATATGAATCCAGAGACCAAACGTATTCTGCTTGAGGCAGACGAGCAGGGTCACTGGGAGTTTCCGCCAAGTTCTGCGCCGGGAACGGCGATAAAGGAAATCGACGCAATGCTGCCTGAGCTCGAGCGGATATTGGGCATCAAGCTCGACGTCGATCGAAATGTCCAGGATGCATCTTTCCTCACTGATGTGGGATACCTCGATGATCGCTACTACGACCGGCAGAAGGGAGTCGGAGCACTCAGCTACCTCTTCTCCTTCAGGTTCTCGAACTTCGGGAGGATGTTCACACTCTTCGGAAGTGATCTCGATGATGGCGGAGGTACCAAGACCAACGTGATGGCGGCGAAGCGATACATTGAGGATCGAGGGTTCACGTTCGTAGATGCCGACGAACTCGAAGAACTTTACGACGGGAAGAACGAACCCTTCGACAACAAGCTCACGTGGTGGGTCCGCTTTTTCGACTACCTCTGAATCAAATGCACAACAAGGCGTCGCTCTCAACACCTGCCCCGCCGCGAGTTCAACCTGTCATGACCATTCCACCCTCAACCCACAGTCGGAGCATCGCCCTCGGGCAGGTGTGAAAGGACTTCGACGTCGGCAGAAATGGAGCGTGATTCTCCATGGACCATGAGACGAGGCCTCAAGAGATCCGCCAAGTATGGCGCCATCCTACTTGGAATCATGTTGATTTACGGCGGCTTTTACTACCTCCGGATTTGGAGAGGCATCACCTTTGGAGTCGCGGATGAGGCCGTGCTCGCGATGACGAAGCCGGCTGAGGAGCTTCGCAGGTGGTATTTCGTGGATCTGCCTTTCAGGCGAAGGATCACCGGAGACTGGATCTCAGACGATGGTCACCACCTAGCCATCACAAGAGAGGGCCGCATCACTTTCGAACTAGGCGACTATGACCACGAAGTTGTCGCTGATATTGACAGGTGCTCACCATGGGCTGGCTATCACCTTACCGGTCTTACAGGCCGTTTCGACTACGACGGTGCACCTTACACTATTCAAGTGATTATTCAGGAAGACGACTTCACAGGTCCTCAGGATCAGGTGATCGTCAGTAGGCTCGACGGTGGGAATCTCGATCCCGTGTTTTGGAGCTACATCCACAAGGGTTCCGCCGTGAATCCATAGCACGAACCAACACAAGAATAGCCTAAGGCATCGCTCCTAACCGCTGCCAGCGGCGGATTCGGGGGTGTAGAGATGTCGGTTTTCGCTGTCATCGGTAGGAGGATTTAGTCGTTCGGCAATTAATTGAACCCCGGATAGCGACGGTCCCGACGACGCGCATACGGGAGCAAGTCGGGATCGAAGTAAATCAAGGGCATAGCGTTGAACACCGCGGTCTTGATTACGGCCGTTTTTCCAGAATCCCCCTCGGTATTGCTCAAGTCGAAGTCGGACTCTCTAATTCGCCCCACCTTCACCTCCCAGATGAAGACACGAAGCCCGCGGTTCTCCTTGCCGGAGATGAACTGGCCCGAATCATTGCAGAGAACGTAGCGGAATGTGATGTAGTTCCCTGCCTTTGGAAGATGTCCTTTTGGCTTATTCTTCTCCAGAGCCACCTTGATCTCCAGGTCGTTGTAGTCGGGATTTTGAGGGATCAGGTCAGGATAGGCGTGTGGTCTATTCCTTCGATAGAGACCGTTTGAGGCCGACGCTAGACCAGCCCCGAGAAGGTTGCCAATCATTGATGACAGGTTGGCTAATTCCACGAGTCGAGCCATTGGCTCCGCGCCGTGGGCGACCAATTGTTGATCGATCGTATCCAACGTGTTGTAGCAGTCCAGAATCGCAGCTCTAACGGCATCGGGAGACAGGCCGAGGCAGCTTCGAAGTTCGGAGCCGTTTCGGAAGTTCCCAAGGGGCACCTCCCGACGAGTGATGAACTCCTCGCTGACGCGCCCAGACTCGGCAGATTCCTCGGCCTTTCTGATTAGCGATGAGAGCGGCATGCCAAGCGCTTCCGCGATCTGGAGGGCTGCCTCGATTGTCGGACACCTCTCACCACGTTCATACAACCCTAGCGTGGTTCGATGGAGTCCGGTGACAGCCCCTAGTTCCTCGTAGTTCAGGCCTTTGGCCTCCCTCTCGACCCGGAGAACCTTCACGAGGGCTTGTAGAATCTTGTCGGCAGATGGATCGGGCACCTGAGACTATTGTCACGCTTGACACCTCGCTGTCACCGTGACAATAGTCTCCACCGTGCATTCCGTATTCGACCTATTCTGTGGCACCGGCGGCTTCTCCGCTGGCTTCGAGGCCGCTTGCCGCGACCAGTTCCGAACGGCGCTTGGCATTGACATTCTTAAGGACAGCTTGGCTACCTTTGAGGCCAACCACCCGGACGCGCGAACGCTCAAGCAGGACATTCGCACCGTCTCGTGCTCAGATATTGAGAGGCTGACCGGCATCAAGAGAGGTAAGCTTGGTGTGTTGATCGGCGGCCCCCCATGCCAAGGCTTTTCATCTATCCGGCCCTTTCGATCCAGCGATGAGGATGACCCTCGCAACACGCTTTTCGAGCAATACGCCAATTTCGTGAACTACTTCCGTCCGCCTGTATTCGTGATGGAGAACGTCGTCGGTCTCGCAACACACAATAATGGTGAGACGATCGAACAGATTGAGGAGTGCTTTGCGTCGGCTGGATACCACTGCGAGTGGCGGATTCTCAACGCGGCGCACTTTGGTGTGCCACAGAAGCGTGAGCGACTCATCCTGATTGGTGCAGAGCGCGGCATTGGGATCGTATTCCCTTCGCATACCCACACCTGCAATGGTTCAACTATCGGACACCGGAACAAGAGCCGGATGCACCTTCCGGAAGAGCTGCCGCTTTTCAGCCGTGGCCACCAACTGCCGCAGGCACTTAGCGTGATGGATGCCATAGGAGATTTACCACGAATCGAATCCGGGGAGGAGGCGACTGCGTATGATCGCCCGCCAGAGAATGCCTACCAGCGAGCACGGCGTTCACGCCGGCGAAGCCTGAAGCTACACGACAGCACACGCCACACACCGAAAATGCTCGAGATCATCAGGCACTCAGGCCCGAATATCTCCTGCATCCCTAAGCACCTAATCTCTTCGGGATTCAGTTCTTGCTACTCGCGTCTTGCGGCGGACGAACCGAGCGTAACCATCACCGTGAACTTCGTGCATCCTGCATCGAATCGCTGTATCCATCCAGTGGCTAATCGAGCTTTGACACCTCGTGAGGGAGCGCGCTTGCAATCGTTCGATGACGATTTTGAGTTCCGTGGAACGCGGTCACAGATTGTGAAGCAGATTGGCAACGCGGTCCCACCTCTCTTGGGGCGAGCAATTGGTCTTGCCGTTGCGGAGATGCTAGGGGAATCAACCAAGCCGAACAAGGCGCTGGACACCAACACCCTGCCCGCCTTGAGTTGAAATCGCCATGGCCACTCAACCTTTTATAGCGCAGTCGGACGTGCGCTCTCGGCAGGGTGTGGGTCAGCTTTGACGTTGCTATGGCTGAAGTATGCGCACGCTCACCACGGTTCTGGCCTTTTTCGGTGGCATCTGGGCGATCGTAGGAATCGGCGGCTTTGCTGTAACCGTAGCCTCAATTCAGTATGTCGAGAATGTCGTGGATGTGGCGGAGCTGCTCGTCACCCTAATCCTCATGCTGAGCGGCTACTTCATTTGGTGGGGTTGGGTGCGTTACAGCATCAAGGAGCGTTATCCCTTGGTAGGCCCACGCACGTTTTGGATCGTCAGCCTGGTTCACCACCTTGTTTGCGTCCTCTACCTCCTCCCGATGGATGTCTGGGGTGGAGGTGATGATCCATGGTGGATTCCAGCTTGGATCATAGGAAACGCGGTGATTGCGGCGGTAGTGCTGATGCTCCGTCCAACGAACAATTCCACGGCCGGAGATGGCGACGCTCCACAGCGGACTTGTTGAAAAGCGTTTTTGGTGCTTCTCTACCTTCCCTGGGATCGGTGCCGCCGCCATCGGGTCGCGACGCCATTCCTCAGACGTGGCACGAGACAGATGAGCACCAAGGCTATCGCGATTGCGGCGTTTGTTGTCGGCCTGCCGCCGCTACTCGTCGCACCATTCGCAATCCTCTACGGAGGGGCCTACATTCTAGAAGCGCTCGGATTTCACCACGACCCTCTAGGAGTGCCATTTGACTGGGGCCTTGGCGGGGTCTTGTACTGTATCGGAATTCCCGTGTGGATCGGCTACATCTGGGCAGCTCGTTCACATCGATCAGGTGAGAGCTTGAAGATCTTCTGGACCATATCGACGGGTCTGAATGCGATTTGGGCAGTGTTCTTCATCGGTACCTCCAATCGCCCCGAGCAGCTGTCGTCTCCCTCAGCTGTTTGGGCGGTTTATGCGGTATTCCCCGCGATCCTTCTCTTTGTCTCCGTGCTGGGCTACCTGGCCGCGGCGCACCGACAGGGCTCTCTCTAGGTCGCACAATAATTGCCCAACAAGCCGGATCAGGACGACCCCTTACAGCGGCCTTGTCGCAGACCGATTTGGACGATTCAATCCGGGAAACGGGACAGGGCCGACGCCTCGTGGGGTCGGGGTCGCCTGTCCTCAGACGTTGAGAAAGACTCCGAGGAGCTCCGGCATCAAGAGGACTGTCCATGACCGCCAAACAAGAAGGCGGTATGCCAACGCGGTGGTGGCGGGTGGATGTCGGTGGCAGCGCTACTGCAGATCCAGCGGCGGCAGGATGCCGATCGAGGGATCGTAGGGATCCAGTTCTTCGACGGGCTCGGCGACGGTGTTGAGTGGCCGGAACTGCTCGGAGTGGGTGTCGACCTGGAAGCGCAGTTCCATGAGGTCACGATTGGTTTCGGCGATCTGTGAGCGGAGTTCGCGGTTGATGGCGACGAGTTCGGCGAGGACCTTGTGGAGGTCGGAGGAGTCCGCTTGAGTGCTCTCCGCCAGCGGTTGGTCGCGACGGCCCGAGAGGTGGTCCTCCATTGCTTCGTTCTGTCGCCGCAGTTCGGCGATCATCGAGCGGGTGTCCAGGGCTTCGTCGGGAACCGGGGAAGTGGGGACCGGAGCGATCGAAAGGGAGCTGGCTTCGGCGAGGGCGACGAGTTGCTTGACGCTGGCGAAGTGCGATCCGGCGGCACCCGCCATGATGGCAAGCGCGGCACCGCAGAGAATGGGCAGGGTGGCGGGCTTCATGGGTCTTCTTGCTCGGGTTCTTCTTCTCCTTCTTCGGGAGCGGCGGCGGGGAGGGAGTCGAGGAGTTCCGACAGCCGGCGGGCGGCGTCGTCGAGACGTTCGCCGTTCTCGTCGAGCGCATGGATGGTGTCGGCGAGCACCGAGCCGATGGTGTCGGTCTGGGCGTATCCGAGGCGGGCATCGAAGCCGGGTTCGGAGAGGGCGAAGATGCGGCTGCCATCGGCATCGGGCACCAGCAGGTGCGGGCGGATCGAGAGGTTGAGCTCGGTTCCGTTGGGCAGCTCCGCGGTTTCGGAAAATGCCGGCAATCCCTCGGGCTGGACGATCTTCCAGCCGGATGGCGGGGCGATGAGAGGCTTCGCGGGGAAGGGAGCGAGGAGCTTGACCTGATCGGCATCGTAGCGCCCGGTGTTGGTGCCTCCTTCGATCTCAATGGTGACGCCGGATCGTTCGCCGGGGTCGGCAGGTTCCCCGGCCTCGACCAGCCCGGCGTCCAGAAGGTCGACCGATGTGGATTCTCCTTCGTCCAACGAGTTTCCATCGGCGGTGCCGGGCTCGAGCAAGTCGGAGTGTTCCGGCGGATTGCCGGTGACGAGCACGGGTCCGTCGGTGTCGTCCGTCATCGATTCTTCGGGCTCGACGATCTCTTCATCCGGCTCTGCCAGCAGGGCGTTCAGGACGGGATCGCGCTCCGAGTCCTTCGGGGCGATGTCCTGCGCGGCGAGCGGGAGCGTGCCGAGAATGAGGAAGGTGACAGCTTTCATCGGGAATCAATCTCGATCGAGTCGGTGGATTTCAAGGGGGCGTCACCGGCGGTTCCGGCACCCTGGTTTTCGGGAAGCGTGGGGCTGTCGGCGCGGAGGGTTCGTTCGGGGATGGATTCGATGATCAGTTGGTCCCATTCGGCGATCAGGCCGACGGCTTCATCGCGAATTTCCCGGGACCGCTGTCGGTGTTGTTGGATGCGGGAAAGCAGCGAGCGTGCCTTCGCAACGTCTTCCTCGGTCCAGCGGACGACACCGCTTTCGTAGAGCACCGGGACGTCGAGCGTGATGCGGCCGAGGTCCTCGCCCTGCGGGCCGGTGGCGCCGAGGATGTGCTGGATGCGGAGGTTGGTCTCCTCGAAGGGGCTCCTTTCCTCGCCGGCGAGTGCCCCGGGTGCGACCACGGACGGCTTGGTGGGGGCTTCGCCGGGGCCTGCGGGCGATGATACATCAGCGGCAGCGGCGGGCGGGGCGTTGAGGGCGGACTTGGAATCCTCGCTGCCGGAGGCGGGCGCGGCGGCACCGATGACGGGCTTGGTGATGTAGAGGAAGCAGAAGACTCCGGCGAGAAGCGTGCTGACCCCGAGGAGCCAGGGGTAGGCCCGTTGGGTGGGGCAGGTCTGGCGCCGCTGGTTGGAGCTCTGGGTGGGTCCGAGTTCCAGAGTGGCCGGCTTCGCGCCGACCGATGGACGGGCCGGGGCGAGGCTCTCGGGGCTGGTGGGAAGGGGACGCATGGTGGTCAACGGTCGGCGGTCGGAGGAGGATCTGCCGGGACAGCCCTGGGCGGGGCGATCACGACGGCGTGGGTCACGACCACCTGGTTGGAGACGCCGGGAAAGCTGGTCAGCGTGAGGGTGCGCTCGGTCAGGCGAAGCTGGCGGAGTACGCCGCCCTTGTCCGAGCTTGCCTGCACCCCGGGAATCACCTCAAGCGCGCCGTTGCGCCCTTGCTGGCGGCCGATGCCATCGGAGCGGTAGATCGTGTATTCACTGGCATTCTCCGGGTCGCCGGTGGTCGAGATGCGGACGGTGATGCCATCGGTGAACGCGCTCAGGCGGAGCGGCTTGATGGTCGTCGGGAAGGCATGGTCTTCGACGATCTTGATTCGCGAGCGCACGGCAAAGTCGCCGATGTGGCGGAACTCGGCGGCCTGGATGGCGGTGGCGGCGAGCAGTGTGAACAAGATGACGATTCCGTGTTTCATTCTCCCACGTCCCATAACGAGTCATTCGGCTTGCCCGAAGGATCGTATGTGATGCCAGTGTTGTCGATGACGACCGGAGGGGAAACGGTGACCTTGATGTCGCGGACGACGCCGTCGAGACCCTCGACGGTCGGGAAGGTCGAAGGCTTGCCGGGGATGTAGGGCAGGAGGTCCGATTTGCTGACGCTGCTCATGGAGGTGGTCGGATGATCGGCGAGGAAGGTGCGCTGGGCGACATAGACCGAGCGCAGGGTTTCCGAGGCATCGCGGCCGGCCTTCCACGTGCCGATGGCGCTGGAAAAGAAGATCCCGGTACTCATCAAGGCGATCAGCAGGCCGATGACCAGTGACATCTCGATCAGGGTGAAACCGCGGTGGAGCGGCTTCAGGCGGCGGGACGTGTTCATGTTTCCGAGGAGGATAGAGTGATTTGGATGGGTGGAAAAGTAGGAAATCCTTACAAGTTCAGCCCTTCATGATCTCCAGCGCTTCGGCGATGTTGTCGCGGAAGGTCGGATTGGCGAACAGGGCGCGCAGGGCGTTGGTGACGACGAAGGCGCCGACGCAGCTGAGCAGCACCCAGGCGCACCACCAGGTGACCGACTTGTTGTCCTTGGGGGCGCACAGCGGCACGTACCAGGCCTTGCGATCGACCACCCGGGTCGTGAACATCTGGTTGTGCTCCTTGAGGCTGCCGATGAGGGCATCGGCAGCCTGGCTGCTGTGAGCCACGTAGCGGTGGCGGAATTTGCGGCCCGGGGTCTCGGGGAGGTCCTCCGCGCGGACCCCCTTGGGCACGATTTCAGGCGGCCGCAGCGAGTAGACGTGGATTTCGTGGACGAATTTCTCGCGCAGCCAGCGGTCGAAGCGGGTCAGTTGCATGGCATGACATCGGGTTCGGGTTCCGGGCGCCTCAGCCGAGGCCACCCTGCATCATCTTCGGTCCCATCAGGAAGATCGGCAGGAAAGTGCCGATGAACACGGCGGCGATCAGGCTGACGGCGATGATCAGGACGATGAAGTTCACGGTGGCCGTGAAGGTGCCCATGGCGTTCTCCGCGTCCTCCTCGTACATCTTCGAGAGCATCTCGAGCTGGTTGTCGAGGGAGGCGGACTTCTCGCCGATCGAGAGCATGTGGACCACCTGGGTGTCGACCGAGGTGTACTTCGAGAACGCGGTCGAGAGCGGCACGCCGGAGTTCTCGTACTTGTCCGCGGCCTCGCGCAGTTCGTGGTAGAAGGGGGTGCCGCGGACGCTGTTGGCGGACACGCGGATCGACTTGGCGAGGTTGATGCCGTTGGCGTGGAGCAGCTTGATGGTGGAGAGGAAGGTCATCTGCCGCAGGCTCATGATCAGGGTGCGCAGCAGACGCCACTTGGACATCGCCAGGCCGAGGATGGTGTTGCGCAGCTTTTCGGAACGCCAGATGACGAGGATGGTGGCGACGATGATGCCGACGACCACCGGCCAGATGCGCTGGGTCGTGTGGGACACGCCGAAGGAGATCGCGGTCAGGCCGTCGGGCTCCTGGCGCACCGACTTGAGCATCTCCTCGACCTGGGGGACGATCTTGACCTGGGAAACGATGAAGGCGCCCGAGAGGATGGTGATGACGACCGCCGGCATGGTGGTGGCCTTGCGCAGCGCCTTGTTGAAATGGAGTTCGCTGGTGAATCGTGCGGCCAGCGAGCTGAAGGCCTGGTGCAGCTGGCCGGCATCGGCGCCGGCCTGGATGAGGCCGACGACCATCTCGCTGAAGCGGCCGGTGCGGCGGAATGCCTCGTGAACGCTGACGCCGGCGCCGATGTCCTCGCGGATCTGCTTGAGGGCATCCGCCATGACCTTGTTGGGAAGGCCCTGGCTGTAGTACTTGATCGCGTCGGCGGTGTTGATCTGGGCGCGCAGCATCGAGCTGAGGCCGCGGAAGACGCCGATCAGTTCCTTCTTGGAGAACTGCTTCGGCTGGCCGCCCTTGCGGCCGAAATTGATCTCGATCTGGCCGCCCTTTTTCTTCGGGGCGGCTTTCGGCTTGGCCGGGGTGGCCGGGGTTTTGGCGGTGGCGGTGGCGCTAGTCATCGGAGTAGGTCATGTCGATTACCTTCGAGACCGCGGCGAGGTCGGTCTTTCCTTCCTTGAGGAGTCGCAGGCCGGCTTTGCGGAGGTTCGGCAGGACGCCTTCCTCCTGGATCTGCACTTCCAGTTCGTAGGGGGAAATCTCGCCCTTCGAGAGCATGTCGGAGACCTTCGGTGTGATCGGGATGATCTCGAGAATGGCGGTCCGGCCGCTGTAGCCGGAGCCGCGGCACTCGGCGCAGCCGCCCTGCTTGGCGATGAAGCTCGGGGTGTTGGCCCAGCTCTCGTCGAGGCAGAAGACCCGCCGGTTCTTCTCGTCGATGCCGTCGATGGGTTCCTTGCAGTAAGGGCAGAGGACCTTGATCAGGCGCTGGGCGCATGCGGCCTTGAGGGTCTGGGCGATCTTCCAGCGCTCGATGCCGAGTTGCTCGAAACGCTCGATGATCTGCGAGGCCCGCGGGGTGTGGATGGTGGTGAGCACCTTGTGGCCGGTGACGGCCGCCTCGATGGCGAGTTCGGCGGATTCGATGTCGCGCACCTCGCCCATGAGGATGATGTCGGGGTCGCTCCGCATGAAGGAGCTGATCATCGGCTTGAACTCCTTCGGGGATTTCAGGTCGCAGTGCGTGATGCCGGCGACCTCGTCCTCGACCGGGTTCTCGAGAGTCAGGATGTTCACCTCCGGGCGGTTGAGTTCGCGGAGAATGGCATTCAGCGTGGTCGACTTGCCCGAACCGGTCGGGCCCGACATGACGATGATGCCGGCCGGGACCTTCATCACCTTGTAGAGCTCGAAGAGGGTCTCGTCGTCGAAGGCCAGCGTGCCCTTGCCGAGGGTCACGTTGATGTGCCCCTTGTCGAGGAGACGCATCGTCACGTGGTACCCGCGGTAGGTCCGGTGGCGTTCGTAGCGGATGTCGATCGGGCGGTGGAAATAGGAGATCGTGAAGCGCCCCGAGATGCCAGGCGTGGTGTTGCGGATCTCGGTGGGAAGCTTCATCAGGTTGAGCAGGAACGCATCCAGGCGGTCCTTGAGCTTCATCGGGATCTCGACCTTCTGCTCGAGGTCGCCGTCGACCCGGAAGGTGTAGTAGAAGACCTCCTTCTCGACCTTGAAGTGGATGTCGGACGCGCGCTGCTTGACGGCGTCGGCCATGATGGTCGCCACGAGCTGGGCCATCGGCTCGGCGTAGTCGGTGGTGACGTCGAAGTCCCGGATCTCGTCGTCGCCCTCCTCGACGTCGATGGCTTCGAGATCCGAGCGGCTCGGTCCGGAGTTGGAGGCCACCGATTCGATCGCCCGGCTGATTTCCGAGGCGAGGGTGACGATCTTGACGATCTCGAGGTCGGGGAAGCGCGGAGCGAGGTATTCCTCGGCGATCGGGCTCCAGGGGTTGGCGATGGCGACGATCAACTTGTCACCGGTGGTGCAGATCGGGCTGAAGAAGCCCCGGGTGAGCACGGTCGGGTCGCAGTAGGTGTGCAGCGAGGCATCGCAGAACTCGGCCACCTTGGGAAAGAAGGGGAGGCCGTTGATGCGCGCGAGGGCGGCCATGAAGCAGTTCCGCGTGACGCGGTTGCCGACCTGGTCGTGCGGCAGTTCGCCGTACTGCGGGTCGTGCTCGGCGAGCGCATTCATGATGCGCCCGCTGATCAGCTCGTTGAACGACATGCCGTCGAAGTCGATCATAGTCCGAAGTGCTTGCGGCAGAGGAAGGTCCAGCTTTCGTAGTCGAGGCGGACCACGGTGACGAAGGGGCGGATGGCGAAGCGGCGGTTGACCGCGGAAAGGATCTGGCCGCCCATGATGTGGGCGGCGACCGGATTGAGCGCGCCGGTGCCGATGGCATCGGTGTCCTCGGCGAAGATCACCGGTGCCATGAGCTCGCGGGCGAGTTCGTGGAGCTGGGTGTAGGCCTCGTAGAAGGAGGACGGGGCCATCAGTTTTCCGGCGAAGGGGATCAGCGGCGGAGCCGGCGAGAGCACGGTGGTCACCTCATGCGAAATGCGGGAGACCTCCACCCCCATGTGCTCCTCCTCGGTGCCCTTGATGCGGGCGAGGAGTTCGATCAGGTCGATGGGCGTTCCATCCTCCCGCCCCGCTTCATAGCGTTGGCGGATCTTTTCCAGCTCGATCTCGTCCGCGAGTTGGGCGCGCTTGAAGGCCTCGATCGTGTGAGTGAGGCATTCGGACCGGCACTTGGCCAACAGGTCCTCGGTGGGGGACGCGTCGGTGTTGTGCTGGATGGTGGCGATTTCACTCATGGCGGGGTCGAGGGGGCGGGATCAGTAGCGGCGGGCGCGGCTGAACGAATTCTTGCGCGAGGAGTCTGCGGAGGTGGCTCCGGTGCTGGTGTTGGTGCGAACGCGCGGACCCTTGGACCTCTCGAGTTCATCCTGCGTGGGATAGTAGGGCGCTTCCTGCGGGCGCAGTCCGCGGATGCCGCGACGCAGGTTCGGCTCGTGAGCCGGGCCGGGATTGGTGGTGTCCACCCAGTCGTGGTCTCGGGTCACCTGCAGCGAGGAGTGAATCCGGTTCGACTGCCTGCCGGTGGCCGAACGGTTGCTCGGGTCGTAGGAGGTCGGCGTGACGATGAAGACGAGGCTTGCCTGCTCCTTGATCGTCTCGCGGCTCTTGAAGAAGAAGTTGAGGATCGGAATGTCTCCGAGGAGCGGCACCTTGGTCCGGTCGTTGCTCTCGGTTTCCCCGTAGAAACCGCCGACGACCAGCGAGAAACCGTCCGGAACGCGGCTCAGCGACTCGATCATCGATTCGGTGACGCGCGGATAGACGTTGTCGGTGGAGGGGCTGCGGATCTGGTCGGTGATCTGGGCCGAGCGGGGGCGGAGACGCATTCTGACCGTGCCATCCGGAAGCAGGGTGGGGGTCACGACCATCGAGATGCCGATCTCGCGGTGTTTCTCGGGATCCTCGTTGATCGTCGGGTCACCCGGATCGATCTTGTAGCGGACCTCCTCCGAGACGCTGGAGACATCGCCCGAACCCTGGTTGGTGGTGGTGGTGATGATGGGAACGCGGTCGATGATCGAGATCGTGCCCTGCTCGTTGTCCTCGGTGATGAGGGTGGGGTTCGAAATCTGGGTGGCGACACCGCCTTCGGCGAGGGCCCGCAGCACGCCCTGGAGCTGCACGGGGCTGAGGACGAGGTTGGCGTCGGGGGCGAAGTCGTAGGTGATGCCGCTGGCGGTGTTCGGGACGTCCGTGAAGCTGCTGCCGATGCCGAACATGGCATTCAGGCTGCGTGCGATCTCAAGGGTCGTGCCGGTCTCCCCGAGGCTTGCCGACCAGTTCACGCCGACCCGTTCGGCGGCCTTGCTGTTGACCCGCAGGATCTTGGTTTCGACGATGATCTGTCCCTTCGGCTGGTCGATCTTGTGGAGCAGGTCGCGGGCCTGGTCGATGCGGTGGGCGGTGTCGATGATGATGATGGTGTTGGTCTTCGGCTCGAAGTTGACGATGCCGGTGCCGGGGCTGAGCACGGGCTTGATCAGCTCCATGATCTGGTCCTTGTCCTGCGGGCGGAGGTAGCGCAGCTGGTAGCTGAACTCGGTGCTCGGCAGTTGGCTGAGCTGTGCCTGGGTGAGGGCGTAGACCGTGTTGCCCTTGGTGTAGAGCATCAGGCCGTACATGAAGGCCAGCTCTTCCATCTGCTGGAGTGGGTTGCCGTCGTTGAGGTGACCGGTGACCCGGAACTCGGGGGTCGCGATCTTCATGTTGTGGAAGTACTGGCGGCCCGCCTGCTTGGCGAGGAACTGGAAGATGTCGTTCAGGGCGGCATCCTTGATCAGGTATCCCTCGTCGGTCCCCTGGATGGGCTGGGTGGCCTCGGTGGCATCGATCGGGGCCTCTTCCGGAGGGGCGACCGGTTCGACCGGGGGTTCGCCACCGCTGGTGGCGGGCTCCGCAAGACCGTCGCCCGGGGTGCCCGGAGCGTCGGGTGCGTCGGGCGGGGTGGTGAGGTCGGAAGGAGCCGGTGGCAGGTCCGGAATGGGAAGATCGTCGGCCGCCGCGGGAATGCCCGGGGTGTCGGGAAGGTCGCCGAACTCGTCCTGGCCGCGGGCGACCAGCGTGACAAGCAGGGTAAGGGTGGTGAGAAGGGTGGTCGTTGTTTTCATGGCCTTGGTGGCAGGGTGCTTGTGGGTTTTAGCGGCGGGACGAGAGGGAGTTCGGAGAGCCTCCGGAGAGATCGATGGTGTCGTCGGAGTTGGCGGGGATGACCCCGTCGGGGCGGGCTTCCCCACCTCCACGGATCATGCCGCCGGGCAGCATCTTGAGGACGTGCGCCGCGGTTTCGTTGGTGATGCCGTGGCGGAAGTTGACGCGGTTGTTGTCGATGCCGACGACGTGCACGGTGAGCGGCTCGTCCTTTCCGGTGTTGAGCTTGAGGCGGGCACCCACGCTGAACGCGCGGCCGCCCACGAGGAATTTCCCCTGCGCGGGAATGATCGCCGTGATCGGGATCGCCTCGACGATGTCGGAGAAGGGGGTGACCGGCTCGGGCTTGTATTTCTGGACCGTTTTCTTGGCGACGACCGGGGTCGGAGGCTTGTAGTTGGGATCCTGATGGCGACCGAAGGGATCGCGGGCGCGGCCGCGCATCTCAAAGGAGGCGAGCAGGGTGCGGATGTAGGCATCGGCGTCGATGCCCGCGAAGCGCGATGGCTGGGAGATCAACTCAGAATCCTTCTCCTCTTCGATCTCCGGGGCCTGAATGGAGGCGTCGCCAGACTCCGGGTCGACGCTTTCGAGCGACTGGGCGGCCAGGGGGAGCACCAGCGCGAGACTGAGGAGGAGTGGGGTCGTTCTCATTGTTCCCATGCGGTGTAGTGAATTTCGAAATTGAGGCTGTTGGAGTTGGCACTCGGCTCCATCCGGAGTTCCTGGAGCTGGAGCTGGGGCATGTGCGTCTCGAGTTCGAGGAGGGCGCGCTGCATCGAGCGGTAGGTCGCGCGGAAGGCGAGGCGGACCTGGGCCGAATCCTGACCCGAGACCGAGGCGAAGCCCGCCCGCGAGGTCGGGAACTGTTGTCCGGTCGTCTGGAATTCCTTGCTGGGCAGTTTTTCCTCGATCGAACGAAGATTGGAGCTGATTGCGCTGGCGGTCTCCTTGCTCACGAGTTCCTCCCAGCGTGAGATGTCTTCCCGCTTGCGGCTGATCTGTGCCTCCAGGCCGAGGGCGGCGATCTTGTTCTGCTTGAAGCCGTCGAAATGGGAGCACTTCTCCTCGAAGGAAGCGGAGATCTTGCCCTTCACGCTGAGGCCCACGCCGATTGCCACGGCTGCGATGACAACCGGGACGACGAATCCGAACAGGGCGATGGCCTGGCGATAGAGGTTCATGGCGTGGTGGAGGAGCTGACGGCCAGCGGATCGTCCGCTTCGAAGCGCTGGGTGATGGTGAGGTCGAAAAGGAACGGGTAGCTGGATTCGTCGGTCATGATGACCTCTTCCGGCGGCTTGGGCTTGTAGCCCGCGTTCTCGAGGGTCTTGATGTTGACGATGATGCTCCGGGTGGGCAGGTCGGTCCGGAACGCCTGGTTGCCGGTGACCCGCGCGATCTCGGTGAAGGCGGCGGAGATGCCCTCGCGGGTATTGAGGTCGGCGAGCTTCTCGAGCGAGTCCTCGCGGGCGAGTCCGTTGATCCGCCACTGCTTGACGAAGCCGAGCTTGGCCTGGCCGGGAACGTTCTCGGGATTGGCCGAGTGATGGAAGGTGCGGACCAGGAAGCCGGAGCGCTCCGGGAAGAAGCGGGCCAGCATTTCCATGGAGGTCCAGGCCTTGGAGCGGTCTTCGAGGAGGTTGTCCCAGTGGGCGATGCGCTGTTGCTCCTTGCGCAGGGCGGAAAGCTTGCCGGCGACTCCCTGGGCCTCGGTCTCATTGAAGGTCCACTCCGGCTGTCGTACCATGTCGAGCAGTCGCAGCCCGATCCACCCGAAGCACAGAACCACGGCGCCGATCAGGCCGAAGCGCACCCACCGTGCGGTGCGGAGCATTTTCATCTCCATGCGGCTGGGGTAAACCTCGGCCACTTCCGCGGGGACGGGAATGAAGTCCTGGATCGCCCAGCCTTCCGAACCGAGGGTGCTGAAGGTGTGGGATGCGGCCAGGGGCGTGTCGACCTCCTCCCGCAACTTGGTGGAGATCACCATCTCGACCGAAACTTGCGCGTCGGAGTTGTGATAGTCGGTCTCCCGCCAGTCGACCTCGTGAATGTTGCTGCCCTCGAAGACGATGCGGAGGTCGGCGGCGAGCTGGGGATCCGGTTCGCCCGCAAGGGGAAGGATGTGGATGTCGGGATCGGCCATCTCCATTGCGGCGGCGGTGGTGGCCGCCGCGTGGCGCAGGTTGGAGGGCCGACGCTGGCCCCGGTGCTGGAGCGTTCTCAGTAGCAGCAGGTCGCCGTGCTCGTTGAAGAAGGCGAGGACCGTGAAGACCGGATAGGGAAGGACGGCGAGGAACGGGGCCGTGACGGCATCGGTCTTGAGCTTGGGCAGGGCCAGCAGGGCGACGAGCGGCGCGCTGACCGAAAGGGTGACGAAGGGAAAGTTCTTCGCGATTCCGAACTCGCGAAGGGCTTCGATGAAAGGGGCCGCGTGGCGCGAAAGAATGATCGCGGTGGCGATGGAGTCGCTTCCCGCGGCGGGGTAGGGCAGGAGCCTCCAGGAGTGGTCATCGGTGGAAAGCGACGAGTCGTCGAGAACCTCGCCGGGAGTGGTGATGATGGCCTCGCGCAGCTCCGCGAGAGCGCCGGGATTGTCGAGTTCCGGCTTGATCTCGGTGGTGGCGAACTCGTCGGCCACGTGCAGGACGATTCCCAATGCCTGGACTCCCGCCTTGCGGGCCAGGGCGAGCAGTTGCTCGGCGTAGGCGGGAACCTCGGAGGGGTCCCGGAACAGGGACTCGTCGAGATCGGGAGCGGCGCTCCAGGCGGCGGTCGGGGCGTGAAAGAGGCGCGACTCGACACGGTCGCCATCGACCCTCACATGAAGCTGGAGGTCGAGGTCGAGAGGGTTGCTGTACCAGCCGTCGTTCGACGCGCGGCTAGTTCCGCGCAAGACGGCCGAAGCCTGGCGGTAGCGTTGGAGCGGATTGAGCTCCGAAGGGTGTTGGTAGGCGACCAAGGGTGTGTGGGGCGTAAGGGTTCATGGGGGGTCGAAAAGGTGGGTGTTCCTGGGAGATTGGCCTCCCGCTCACGGGGAGCGGGAGGCCGGATTGGATAGCGGATGGCACCAGTGCCATCCGGTGAGCAGGCTTACCAGCCGGCGATCGAAGACGGCACGTGGTCTTCGGTCGTGGCAAGCGAGCAGGTCATGACCAGCGTGCCGACGTCAGGCACCTGGGTCACGAAGCCGTAGGTGCCGGCACCGGGGCAAACCGGATCGGTTTCCACGAACAGGCCCGAGCCGATGATGTCATCGGTGAGAACGAAGGCGTCGCTCACGTTCTTGGCGTTCATGTTCTGCCATGAACGAACGGCCTGCTGGACGTTGCGGATGTTCATGATGCAGCCTGCTTTGTCGGAACCCTTCTTCCAGGCGCGGGCGCCGATGAAGAGGATCGAGATAAGCGAAAGAAGGACGAGGATGACGACTGTCAGCTCGAGCAGTGTCATGCCCTTCGCGCGCTTGGTGTTGTTGGTCAGTTTCATGTCTAGGTGTGTGTGTTTGGTGTGTGTTTTGTCTTTGGCAGGAGATCCCGTTGGCCGGAGTCATTGGTGCCGGCTTCCCAGGTTCTCGAAAGGGTTGGTGGTCAGAGCAGGTCGGATTCGTCGTCGCGGTTCATGCGGGCGTTCTCCATGGTTTCGGCATCGATGAGGCCCTGGTTCAGAAGTCTCTTGAGGTTGCTGTCCCACTCGATGTTTCCGGCCCGGCGGATCACGTCTTCGAGGGACCTCGCGCCGCCGTCGTAGTTGGCGATGGCGGAGGACACGGCGTCGTCGTTGTTTTGCAGGAACTCGTAGGTGAGGACCCGGCGCTTGACGCCGTTGAGCAGCCCCTGCGAGTGGATGAACACGAGGATTTCGGCCAGGCGGCTGAGCACCGCGGTGTGGCTCTCGCGGGGATAGAGTTCGAGGATCCGGCCGATGGTCTTGACCGCGCCGGTGGTGTGGAGGGTGGAA
Organism: Haloferula sp. A504; assembly: GCF_044385805.1. Classification (NCBI taxonomy): domain Bacteria; kingdom Pseudomonadati; phylum Verrucomicrobiota; class Verrucomicrobiia; order Verrucomicrobiales; family Verrucomicrobiaceae; genus Haloferula; species Haloferula sp. A504. The sequence goes on along the minus strand of NZ_JBISBU010000028.1, from coordinate 12,656 downwards.
AGCACGAGGTGACCGGTCTGGGCCGCCTCCATGCAGGTTTCCATCGCTTCGCGGTCGCGAATCTCGCCGAGGAGGATGACGTGCGGGGCCTTCCGCAGAACATCCTTGAGGCCCTGCCGGTAGGAGTGGACGTCGCGCCCGACTTCCTGCTGGGTGACGATGGAGGGCGAGGCCGTGCGGCGGCCCCTGAACTCCGGATCGTCCATGTCGTCGGGGTATTGATACTCGATCGGGTCCTCGACGGTGACGATGTGCTTGAAATGGTGGCGGCGCAGCCAGTCGATGAGCGAGGCGAGCGTGGTCGACTTGCCCGAGCCGGTGGGGCCGGTGACGAGGCACAGGCCGGCGCGCTTGAGGACCGCGCGGCGCAGCGTTTCGGTGGTGTCCGGATCGATGCCGAGGCTCTCGAGCTCCGGAATGAAGTCGTTCAGGATCCGGCAGGTGACCCCGAGGCCGGAAGAGCTGAGGTGGGCCTGGATCCGCAGGCGGCCGGAGCGTTCGCCGTTGTCTCCCATCGGGATGCCGTCGCAGGAGAAGTCGGCCACCTTGCGCTCGGAGAAGTCCTGGATGGCGTGGGCGATCTTGTCCTCGACGCGGGTGTCGAGGTTGCTTTGCTCGCCGAAGCCGTGGCTGCCGCTTTCGCGGTTGCGGATGAGTTCCTTGAGGATCTCGTCCATGTGGGCCGAGGTCAGGATCCCAAGATGCTCGAGCTTCTCGACGCCCTTGTTGGTGTGGATATAGACCGGGCGCTCGGCCCGCATCTGGATGTCGGAGACGCGCAGCTCCTTGCAGACCCGGAAGATGATGCCCAGCAGCTGGTTGCCGTTCATCCCCGGTGCGAAGCACACGGGTGCCGCGGGCACGCCCGGCTTCCCGGTGGGAAGCGGAGGCGGGTTGTCGTGGACGGCGGTGAAGACGCTCATGATTCGACGCGGCTGGCGGTGGTGTGCTGGTCGGCTTCGCGGCGCTCGATCGCCTTGACGGCGGAATCGCGCAGCTTCATGGAAAATTTCGACCGATCGAGGACTTCCTGCTGGCGCTGGGTGGAGAGCAGCTCCCAGTCCCCGTTCTCGATGCTGGCGTTGAGCAACTCGATGTGTCGTGATATGCAGAAGTCGATGACTCCCAGCTGCTTGCGCATATCGCTGATGGTGTAGGCCCCTTCTTCGGCGAGCAGCATTTGCTCGAGCACGTTGTAGGCGGCGGAGGCCGCGGTGAGGGCCGGGCGCGGGTCGTGGGATTCCCGCAGGCAGTAGCGGATCGTATGATCGGCGAGCGCGCCGGCGTTCTCGCGGACCTGTTCCCGGGGCAGGGCGGAGGTGCCGAGCTGCTGCTGGGTGAGGAAGAGGTGGTAGCTGTTGTAGTTCGCGTAGTGCGAGGGATCGAGTTCGTAGGCGAAGCGCAGCTTTTTCTCGATTTCACGACGCAGATAGAACTGGTGGCCCGCCGTCGGCGGATTCGGGTTGGTCCGCTGGCTGACGGCGTAATCCAGCCGGTCCAGCAGGGATCCATTGGCGACCGGCGAGCCGTGATCGTGACCGCAATCCCCGTGATCGTGGCCGTGATGACCGTGGCCGTGGGACGCGGCGATTTCGTCATGATCGCAGTCGCCTTGGTCACAACCGGCGTGATGGTCGTGATCGTCGTGGTCACACCCGGCGTGATGATCGTGGTCGCCGTGATCGCAACCCTCATGATGGTCGTGATTGTCGGTCGCCGGGGAATGGTGGTCGTGAACTTCGAGTCCGCCGTGCCAGTCGCCGTCGATGGGCGTCTGGATCGCCATGGCGAGCACCTGGCCGTAGGGGCTGCGCTTGATCCCGAGGGGGTTCGGTTGATTCTCGAACCGGCCCGCCTCGTTGAGAGCCGTGCCCGCAAAGTACCACATGCCGGCACCGGCGAGGGCCAGGGCGGCGGTGGTGATGTGGGTGCGGGTGTTCATGGGCGGGACAGCGGAGAACTCGTGGGGATCAGGCGGTGGCCTTGACCCGGAAGAGCAGGCGGGAAAGAGCGATGTAGAGCAGCGAGATGCCTCCGAAGTAGGCGAGCAGCAGCGGGAACTGGCTCCATTCGATGGCGCCAAGCTTGTAGCGCAGGCGCTCGGTGGGATCGGCGAAGTGGTAGTGGGGCGAGGCGCTCCAGAGCCAGGAGAGCAGCGGGTTGCCTTCGATGCTGAGCAGCAGCTTCATGTAGCCGACGCCATAGAGGCCGTAGAAGGTGAGTCCGGCGGGGACGATGAACCCGGTCAGTCCGCCGAAGCGGGAGGCGATCGCCACGGCGAGGGCGACCAACGGGGCCACTACGAGCACGAAGAGCAGTGCGTACTGGAAATTGGTGGTGATCCACATCGAGCGCTCGTCCGGCGCGGCCGGGCTGGCGGCGAAGATGCAGACCAGTGCGGCGGCCAGACCGAGCGGGGCGATGTAGACCATCAGCGAGCTCCAGATTTCCAGCAGCTGGCGGGTGGCGGAGATGCCGCTGGAGTGGAAATACTCGCCGAGGCCGCTGCGCGAGAGTTTCTCACCGGCCTTGGAGGCGGCGAAAAAGCCCCAGAACACGGTGCTCAACCAGGCCATGCCCCATGCGGCCTGCGCCAGGGCGGGCTTGAGCAGCGCCGGATTTTCCGTGCCGCTCGACAACTGCGGCAGTAGGAAGGGCATCACCAGCACCAGAAAGGCGCAGACGGCCCAAGCCTTGCGGCGGAAGATCGTCATCAGGGTGAGTCGGAAGAGAGGCATGGCGGACGGTCAGTTGAGAAGGCTCTTGAGTTCGCTCCAGGTCTGCTCCTGATCGAGGGTGTGCAGGATCCGGTCACCCTGGATGACCAGCGCGCTGGGCATTTCCATGGAATCGTAGTCCGGGTGGCAGCTCACCAGCCGCAGCGTGTTGTCGGCGCTCGCGGCCCAGATTTCCTCGAATTGCTGGCGGGCGTAGGCGTCCAGACCGCTGAAGGGCTCGTCGAGCAGCAGGATGTTGGGCTCGTCCGGATCGAGTGAGAACTCCGCCACGATCAGGTTGGTCTTGCGGCGGTTTCCGGTGGAAAGCTTGCCGTAGGGCTTCTTCACATCGAGTTCGATGCGCCGGGCCAGCTCCATGGCCGACTTGAACCGGGCCTTCGGAATCAGCGCCTTGAAGATCGAGGCGGCGTTGAGTTCCTCGTCGAAACCCAGGTCCTCGGGCACATAGCGCATCCGGCCGGTGCGGGAAACCTCACCTTCCAGCTCGCGGATGGTCTTCGCCACCGTGCGCAGCAGGGTGGTTTTGCCCCGACCGTTGCGGCCGAGGAGGAAGTGCGTTCCTCGACCCAGCGAGATGCCCTCGGACGTGCGGGCCAGGGGCGCGCCGTAGCCGATGGTGAGGCCGGGACTCAATTGAAGTTGGGGAGAAAGGTCGGACATGACTGCCGATTGAAACGGTGGCTGTGTTTTAGTGAATAAACCTTGATATTCAAGAAATATTGAATGCTCGTTTGAGCGAACGGCTAAGCTTTTAGAATTATTTTGCCTTCCTTGCAATATTTTTTTGAACGTTTCATGGTTTCGGGGGTCTTCAGCCGTGGCAGAAGCTCTAGTTTTACTGATAATCGAAGTATTTGAACCTGTTTTTCAAATAGACTGTCGATCGCAAAAGATTTCGGGGCCGGGCGGGAATTTCGGATCCGGAGGCCTTTCCGGCGTCCTCGCACGGAATGCGACATCGGGGGCTTTTCTGCGTGACCGGTGGGGGCGGCCTGTTACAACCCCGGCACAGCAGCGAACGCATGGCAGGAAAACTGACCTACCAGCAGGCAGGGGTGGACACACGGCGGGCCGCGGCCCTTGTCGGAGACATCCGCGGCCATGTCGGCCGAACCCAGAAGCAGCGGCAACTGATGGGAGCCTTCGGGCTGTTCGCGGCGGCCTACGATCTCAGCGACTACCGCGAGCCGGTGATCGTGACCGGTTGCGACGGGGTCGGAACCAAGTTGGAGCTGCTGCTCGAGCGGGGACTGTTTGAAACAGCGGGCAAGGATCTCGTCGCGATGAGCGTGAACGACATCCTCACCACCGGCGGCGATCCCTTGCTGTTCCTGGATTACATCGGGATCGCGGCCCTCGATGAGGAAAAGATCAGCCGTCTGGTCGGGGGCATGGCGGATTACCTGGAAGCCTGCAACTGCATCCTCGCCGGCGGCGAGACCGCCGAAATGCCGGGAATCGTGCCCGAGGATGTGATCGAACTTTCCGGATTCTGCATCGGCTGCGTCGAGAAGCCCGAGATGATCGATCCGTCGACCATTCAGGTCGGCGACGTGCTGGTGGGCTACGCGTCCGACAGCATCCACGCCAACGGTTTCAGCTTGGTGCGCCGCGTTCTGGCGGAATTCCCGGGCGAGCTTGAGGATGCCGAGCTCGAGGCGCTATTGAGGCCGACCCGGCTCTACCACGACGTGGTGGGGGGGCTGCGGAATGCATCCGTGAAACCCCGGGCGATGGCCCACATCACCGGCGGCGGGCTCCCCGAGAACCTCGAGCGCCTGTTTCGCGGTTTTGGCGCCGACCTCGAAATTCCGAGCTGGGAGCTTCCGGGAATCGACAAGCTGCTGGCCCACGTGGACGGCGACGATCGCTTCCACACTTTCAACATGGGGATCGGCTGGGTGGCGATCGTGGCGCCCGGCGACGTCGACGCCGCCTTGTCAGCGGGGCCGGGTGGCGTGGCCATCGGCGAGATCGTGCCCAGCGAAGGGGTGCGTGTGAAGATCCGGGGCGAACGATGAGCGACACCCTGACCCACGAATGCGGAATCGCCGCGGTGCGTCTGCGCAAGCCCCTGGAGTACTACTACGACCGCTACGGAACGGCCCTGTGGGGGTTCAACAAGCTGTTCCTGCTGATGGAGAAGCAGCACAACCGCGGGCAGGACGGGGTCGGGATCGGCTGTGCCAAGCTGGCAATGCCGCTTGGCGACCCCTACATCCACCGCCAGCGGAGCGGCGAGCGCGACGCGCTTTCCCTGGTCTTCCGCAAGGAGATCAAGCGCTTCCACAAGTTGGCGCGCAAGGGCCTGCTGGATCCTTCCGATCCCGCCGACATCAAGCGCAATTTCGACTACGGCGGCGAGGTGCTCATCGGTCATCTCCGCTACGGGACTTCCGGCGCCTTCGACGAAGGATCCTGCCACCCCTACCTGCGGCGCAGCAACTGGCCGACCCGCACGCTCATGGTCATGGGCAACTTCAACATGACCAACGCCGGCGAGCTCAACCGCGTGTTGATCGAGCGCGGGCAGCACCCGGTCTTCGGCACCGACACGCAGACGGTGCTCGAGGAGATCGGCTTCCATCTCGATGAAGCGCACACCGACCTCTACCGGCAGCTCCGGGACGCCGGCGTCTCGGGAACGCGCATTCCCGACTACATTTCCGAGCGGCTGGATCTGGCGGAGTTGATCCGGCAGGCCGCCGCCTCCTGGGACGGCGGCTATTCGATCTGCGGAGTGATCGGGAACGGCGACATGTTCGTGATGCGCGACCCCCACGGGATCCGCCCCTGCCACATGCTCATCAATGACGAGGTGATCGCCTTCGCCTCCGAGCGGGTGCCGCTGATGACCGTCTTCGAGGCGCACGAGGACGAGATCGAGTCGGTGGAGCCGGGGGCGGTGCTGACCATCAAGTCGGACGGTAGCTTCCACCGCGGCCGCTTCGCCGATCATGTGGAACCCAAGCCGTGCTCCTTCGAGCGGATCTATTTCTCCCGGGGAAACGATCCCGACATCTACCGCGAGCGGAAGGCGCTGGGGGCGGCGTTGGTGCCGCAGGTGGTGGATGCCCTCGGCGGGCGGGTGGAGGATGCCGTGTTCTCCTTCATTCCCAACACCGCGGAGACCGCGTGGTACGGCCTGATGGACGGCCTGCGGCTTCGTCGCCGGGCGGAAGTCCGCGAGGAGCTTCTGGCGGCGATGCGCGAGGATCGCCTCGACGAGGAGACCCTCGACAACCTCATCATGCGCAACTGGCCGCGGGGCGAGAAGATCGCCCACAAGGACATCAAGATGCGCACCTTCATCGCGCAGGAAAAGGGACGCGACCAGCTGGTTTCACACGTTTACGACATCACCTACGGGATGGTGCGCGAGGGAGACGCGCTGGTGGCCCTCGACGACTCCATCGTCCGCGGCACGACGCTCAAGAAGTCGATTCTCAAGATCCTGTCCCGCACCTCGCCGCGGAAGATCGTGATCTGCTCGACGGCTCCGCAGATCCGCTACCCCGATTGCTACGGGATCGACATGTCCGAGCTCGGGAAGTTCATCGCCTTCCAGGCCGCGGTGAACATCCGCCGTCGCGCGGGCGAACAGTCGCTGCTCGACCGGATCTACGATGAATGCCGTAGCGAGCTCGACAGGCCCCGCATGGAGATCCGCAACTGCGTGAAGGAGGTCTATGCGGGCCTGGAGCCCGAGGAGATCTCGCGCGAGATCAGCCGCATGGTCCGGCCGGAGGATGTGGATTGGGATGGCGAGGTCGAGGTGGTCTTCCAGACGATCGAGCAACTGCACGATTCGATCGAGGGTCCGGTGGGCGACTGGTATTTCACCGGCGACTACCCGACTCCGGGCGGCTTTGCCGCGGTGAATGCGGCCTACATCAACTGGTTTGATGGAATCGGCGGCCGCAGCTACGACCTGCCGTTCTGATCCGGTGGCTTGTTTGGTCGGTTGCTTCGTCGAGGCCGGTCCGCGTGCCTTCTTAAAGCTTGTGCGCGGATTCTCGGTGCGATGACCGATTCTTGATTCGCATCGCGGCGAGGTCGATAGCGGGTGGGTTTCAAGAATCCATCCGTTCCCATGAGCATCCGCAATCTCGACAAGATTCTCAACCCGAAGCGCGTCGCGGTGATCGGCGCCAGCAACAAGCCCGGGGGCGTCGGTCACACGGTACTGCGGAACCTGATCAGCGGCGGCTTCTCCGGGGTGGTCTATCCGGTCAATCCCAGGAGCGAGTCGGTGCAGGGGGTTCAGGCCTATCCCGACGTCGCCTCGCTGCCGAACCAGGCCGACCTGGCGGTGATCTGCACGCCGGCGCCGACGGTGCCCGGCCTCGTCGAGCAGTGCGGCAAGGCCGGCATCCGCGGCATCGCGATCCTTTCCGCCGGCTTCCGTGAGACGGGAAAGGAGGGTATGAAGCTGGAGCAGCAGATCATCAAGACCGCCGGGAAATACGACGGCATGCGCATCGTCGGGCCGAACAGCCTCGGCGTGATCGTCCCGCGCATCGGTCTCAATGCCAGCTTCGCCGCCAGCATGCCGCGGCCCGGGCGGCTGGCCTTCATTTCCCAGTCCGGCGCCCTGTGCACCAGCGTCCTGGATTGGGCCGAGCAGCAGAACGTGGGCTTCTCCTACTTCGTCTCGATCGGCAACATGCTCGACGTCAGCTTCGCCCACCTCATCGACTACGCGGCGGAGACCGGCAACACCAAGGCGGTGATGCTCTACATCGAGTCGATTCCGGAGGCGCGGCTTTTCACTTCCGCGGCGCGGGCCTACGCCCGCACGATGCCGCTGGTGGCCTACAAGGCCGGGCGCTTTGCCGAGTCGGCGGCGGCGGCGAGTTCGCACACCGGCGCGCTGGCCGGGGAAGACGATGTCTACGATGCCGCCTTCCAGCGGGCGGGGGTCGAGCGGGTCTACGATGTCGACGACCTCTTCGACTGCGCCGGCCTGCTGTCGCAGAACCGCCTGCCGGGGGGTGGACGGCTGGCGATCGTGACCAATGCCGGCGGTCCGGGCGTGATGGCGACCGACGCCCTGATCTCGCTCGGTGGCACGCTGGCCGAGCTTTCGAAGAAGACGATCCGCCAGCTCAACGAGTGCCTGCCCGCCGCCTGGTCCCACGGCAATCCGGTCGACGTCCTTGGCGACGCGCCGCCGGACCGCTATGCCGAGGCCGCCGGCATCGTGCTCGCCGACGAGGGCGTGGATGCCGTGCTCGCCATTCTCACGCCCCAGGCGATGACCGACCCGACCGGCACGGCGGTGGCGATGGTCGAGCTGGCGAAGAAATCCAACAAGCTGATCCTGGCGGCGTGGATGGGGGGCGTTTCGATGGCCGAGGGGCTGCGGTTGATGAATCGCGACGGGCTGGTGGCCTACCCGAGTCCGGACAACGCGGTCCGGGCGTTCATGCACCTGGTTTCCTATGCCAACAACCTGCGCATTCTCCAGGAGACGCCGATGGAGGTGCCGCTGGATTTCGAACTCGACCGCAAGCAGCGCATCGCCTCGTCGCGTGAGATCATCAAGGCCGCCCCGCCGGTTCTGGCCTCGAGCGAGGCCAAGGAGCTGCTCGAAGTGTACGGCATTCCCACCGCGCGGGCGGTCGAGGCGGGTACCGCCGCGGCCGCGGTGAAGGCAGCGAAAAAATGCGGCTACCCGGTGGTGCTGAAAGTCCTCTCGCCCCAGATCACCCACAAGACCGACGTCGGCGGCGTGGAGTTGAACGTCCACGACGAGGCGCAGGTGCGCGCGGCCTTCCGCCGGATCAAGCGCGATGCGAGGAAGCACTGCCCCGACGCCGAAATCCTGGGCGTCACCGTCGAGCCGATGATTTCCCTGAACAACGGCCACGAGCTGATCGTCGGCGTGAAGCAGGATCCGACCTTCGGGTCGGTGATCGTCGTCGGCACCGGGGGCACCGCCGCCGAGGTGATCCGAGACCGCGTGTTGGGCCTGCCGCCGATCAACGAGCGTCTCGCCCGGCGCATGCTGCGCAGCCTCCGCACCTGGCCCTTGCTGGAGGGCTACCGTGGCCGCCCGGGGGTCGATGTCGACAAGCTCGTCGAGATCCTGATCCGGTTTTCCTACCTGGTCGCCGACCACCCGGAGATCGGGGAGTTCGACATCAACCCGCTGCTCGCCCTGCCCGATGGGGCCGTCGCGCTCGATGCGCGGGCGATGGTCAAGAAGGTCCGCCGCGCCCGCGAGGGCAGCTACCCGCATCTCGCGATCCGGCCCTATCCCGAGCAGTACGTTTCCGCCGCGAAAACCAGCGACGGCCGCGAGTTGACGATCCGCCCGATCAAGCCCGAGGACGAATTGATGTGGCTCGACATGCTGCGGCGCTGTTCGGACGAGTCGATCCACATGCGGTTTTTCTCCCTGATCAGCGACTTCACCCATGAGATGGCGGTGCGCTACTGCGTCTGCGACTACGATCGCGAGCTGGCGCTGGTCGCCGAGGCCGAGCACGAGGGCGAAAGGCTGCTGGTCGGCATCGGCCGCCTGGTCGCCGACCCGGTCCACCACACCGCCGAGTTTGCCGTGATCGTGCCCGACGCCTGGCAGGAGCGCGGGATCGGCCGCACCCTCACCGACGCCTGCCTGCGGGTGGCCAAGGACTGGGGCGTGTCCGAGGTCACCGCCACGACCTTGCGGGAGAACACCCGGATGATCGGAATCTTCCGCCATCGCGGCTTCAAGATCGGCCACGACCCGGAGGATGAGACGGTGATCGCTTCCAAGAAGCTGTGAGCCGATGGGGTCGCCTGCTGCCGCATTGACCTTGCAGCACCCTTGCCGCCATTCTGCCGCCGCCCCATGAACGCCGTTGAAATCGAGGAAGCCGTCTCCCAGCTCGCGGCACAGCCCTTCGACCGCGACTCTTTCCCCTACGCCTTCCTCGAAGCCTTCGGCAACAAGGCCACCACGCTCAAGCGCCTGAAAGGCGGCGCCACCAACAAGTCCGACCTCCCCGGCGGCCTGCTCCAGCGCAACCACATCCACCTCGCCACCTGCGACCCAGGCGCGGTGCCCGCCACCCTCGACGCGCTGCGCGAAAGCCCGGCGACCGCCAAGCAGAAGGCCCGCTACATCCTCGCCACCGACGGCACCGAGTTCCATGCCGAGTGCCTCGACGGCGAGGGCGAGACCGTCGCCTGCGACTACCCGGACTTCCACGACCACTTCGGCTTCTTCCTGCCGCTGGCCGGCATCACCACGGTCAAGCAGATCCGCGAGAACGCCTTCGACATCAAGGCCACCAGCCGCCTCAACAAGCTCTACGTCGAGCTGCTCCGGGACAACCCCGACTGGGCCTCCGACGAGCGCCGGCCCGACATGAACCACTTCATGGCCCGGCTCATCTTCTGCTTCTTCGCCGAGGACACCGACATCTTCCCCCGCGCCGACCTCTTCACCGGCACCGTCGAACAAATGAGCGACCGCGACTCGTCGAACACTCACGAGGTGATCGCCGAGTGCTTCCGGGCGATGAATACGCCCCACGACCAGCGCGAAAAGGCCGGCCTGCGCAACTGGACGAAGGATTTCCCCTACGTGAACGGCGGGCTCTTCTCCGGCGAGATGGAGACGCCGCGCTTCAGCAAGATCGCCCGCTCCTACCTGCTCCACGTCGGCAAGCTCGACTGGACCAAGATCAACCCCGACATCTTCGGCTCCATGATCCAGGCGGTGGCCGACGACGAGGAGCGCGGCGAGCTGGGCATGCACTACACCAGCGTGCCGAACATCCTCAAGGTCCTCAACCCGCTCTTCCTCGACGAGCTGCGGGACAGGCTCGAGGAGGCCGGCGACAACAAGCGCAAGCTGCTCAACCTCCGCAACCGCATCGCCCGCATCCGCGTCTTCGACCCGGCCTGCGGCTCGGGCAACTTCCTCGTCATCGCCTACCGCGAGCTGCGCGCCATCGAGGCCGAGATCAACCGCCGCCGCGGCGAGGCCGACCGCCGCAGCGACATCCCGCTGACCAACTTCCGCGGCATCGAGATCCGGCACTTCTCGGCCGAGATCGCGCGGCTGGCCCTGATCATCGCCGAGTTCCAGTGCGACGTGCGCCACATCGGCCAGAAGGAGGCGCTCGCCGTCTTCCTGCCGCTGGCGCGGGACAACTGGATACCTGCGGCAACGCCCTGCGCCTCGACTGGCTCAGTATTTGCCCGCCGACCGGCCGGGCGGTGAGAAACCGCGCCGACGACCTCTTCGACACGCCGCTCGACCAGAGCGAGATCGATTTCGAGAACGAGGGGGGAGAGACCTTCATTTGCGGGAATCCGCCGTACTTAGGGAGCAAACGGCAAACCCCTGAACAGAAGGCCGAGCTCGAAGAGGTTTTTCGCGGTAAAACGACGAGTTGGAAGTCGCTGGACTACGTTGCCGGATGGTTCGTAAAAGCAGTCGATTACGGTAATCACACAGAATCGGCAGCTGCTTTCGTGTCCACAAATTCAATTTGCCAAGGGCAGCAGGCAGCGATCCTTTGGCCTCTCGTCTTCGAAAGCGGAGCATTCATCTCTTTCGCATGCACCTCCTTCAACTGGCGAAACTTAGCTAGCCGAAACGCCGGAGTCACCGTTGTCGTGGTTGGTTTCGCTAAAAATGTTGGAGAGAAGCGTCTACTTTTCGAATCGGATGACGATGGAGGTGTGGTGACTCGATGCGTCAGTTTCATCAATGCTTACCTTGTAGCGGGTCCGAACGTCACTGTTGAATCGCAGCGCAGGCAGATCTCAGGAATGCCTCAGTTCGAGCGTGGCAACTCACCGACCGATGGCGGGTATTTACTTCTCGATCATTCGGACCTTCCTGGCTTGGAGCTACCGAGAGACCAGTTTGAGCTGATGGTCCGGCCTTTCGTCGGATCCTTCGAGTTGATTCGGGGCTTCACTCGCTACTGCATTTGGATCAGTGAGTCGAACAAGGAAGCAGCTTTGTCATTTCCGAGTATCCGCTCACGAGTCGACCGGGTTCGGGAGTTTCGGCTATCTAGCAAGAAGGCTTCGACCGTCAAAGCCGCCGCCTGGCCCCACCGATTTGATGAGCGAAAGCCGCTCCCAACAACGGAAGTTCTGTGCGTTCCGATAACCAGTTCAGAGAATCGAGAGTATCTCCCAGCTGCTGTCCTCCCCAGGGATACTGCAATCTCGAATTTGGCCTTTTCTATGCCCTGTCGCGAGGCGTGGGTCTTTTCACTAGTCGTATCACGAATGCTTCTCGCTTGGGTGGCCACGGTCTGCACGAGGATGCGAACCGACTACAGGTTCACGAACACGCTGTGCTGGAACACCTTCCCGGTCCCGAAGCTCACCGAGCAGAACAAGGCGGACCTGACGCGTTGTGCGGAGGAGATTCTGCTGGCGCGGGAGGCGCATTTCCCGGCGACGATCGCCGACCTCTACGATCCGGCGAAGATGCCGGAGAACCTGCGCCACGCCCACGAGCGCAACGACGAGACCCTGGAGCGCATCTACATCGGCCGCCGCTTCCGCAACGACACCGAGCGCCTCGAAAAGCTCTTCGAACTCTACACCAAAATGACCGCCGACGAGGCGGGCAAGAAGTGAGCGGTGCCGGTCCCGCGAGCCGGCCGGGCTTCCATCCCTCCGGGATGCGGTTTGTTGGTGGGGCCGGGAAACCGGTGGTGTCGCCTCGCTCAACCACCGGCTACAGGCTTTCATCCCTCCGGGATGCACTGGCATCCTTACCGGGATGCGGTTTGTTGGTGGGGCCGGGAAACCGGTGGTGTCGCTCGTTCCTCGCTCGACCACCGGCTACAGGCTTCCATCCCTCCGGGATGCACTGGCATCCCTACCGGGATGCACTGGCATCCCTACCGGGATGCGGTTTGTTGGCGGGGCCGGGAAACCGGTGGTGTCGCT
>NZ_JBISBU010000027.1:0-63946 GCF_044385805.1 Haloferula sp. A504 | reverse complement strand
CAAACCGCTGACTGGACAGCCGGATGCGGGAGATCCGCACGTCCGGTTCGAAGGGAGGGGCGGCGCAAGCCAATGCGCCGTCCCTACCCCTATCATCACACGATAGACGCCGACATCGGGTCGCGTTATCCGGTAACTTCCCATGAAAGGCCTCTCTATCCTCTGCCTCGCCTCCATTGCCGCTTCCGCCCAGGGAATCCCCGAGCGCGCCAGGAAGTCCGAGCTGGCGACCTACTTCCTGCCCCCGACCCGCGTCGTCTGGACCTCGGATCAGGGGGTGAAGCACGCCGACACCCTGCTGCAGCCCGCATTGGGCCAGGCCACGCTCAAGCCGTCCCATCCCCCGACCGTCCTCAAGGCCGGCGACGGGGCGGGCTCCATCGTCCTCGACTTCGGCACCGAGATCGCCGGCTACCTCGAGCTGTTCACGCCCGGCGGCGACAAGACCCCGCCCGAGGCCCGCATCCGATTCGGCGAGTCGGTCGCGGAAACGATGGCCGAAATCGGCGAACGCGGTGCCCAGAACGACCACGCGCTCCGCGACCAGGTCGTCGAACTCCCGTGGATGGGCAAGAAGATGGTGGGACCGTCCGGCTTCCGCTTCGTCCGCATCGATGCCGTCGCCGACAGCAGGCAGCCGGTCCAGCTGACTCACGTGCGGGCCGTGCTCCAGATACGGGACGTGCCGTACCTGGGAAGCTTCCGCTGCAGCGACGACCGGCTCAACCGCATCTGGGACACGGGCGCGTGGACCGTCCACCTCAACATGCAGGACTACCTGTGGGACGGCATCAAGCGCGACCGCCTCGTTTGGCTCGGTGACATGCATCCGGAGGTTTCCATCATCGGTGCGGTCTTCGGGGACAACGAGGTCGTCCCGAAGAGCCTCGACCTGATCCGCGACGTCACTCCGCCGACCCAGTGGATGAACGGCATCAGCTCCTACTCGATGTGGTGGATCATCATTCACGAGGATTGGTACCGGCTCCACGGCAACATCGACTACCTCCGCGAGCAGAAGGCCTACCTGCAGAAGCTGCTGTCCCATCTCGCCAGCTTCATCGACGACGACGGCCGCGAGAAACTCGACGGCATGCGCTTCCTCGACTGGCCCACCTTCGAGAACAAACAGGCGGTCCACGAGGGCCTGCAGGCGATGATGGTCAAGACCATGGCCAGCGGTGGCCGGCTCATGGCTCTGCTGGACGATCCCGCGACCGCGAAGCTCTGCCGCGAGGCCGAAGCGAAGTTGCGCAAGCACGTGCCCGAGCCGAGCGGACGCAAGTCACCCGCCGCCCTCAACGCCCTCGCCGGCCTGCGTCCGATGGAGGAGGTCGCCGACGAACTCAAGAAGGACGGCCCTAGGGACCTCTCGACCTTCTACGGCTTCTACGTGATCAATGCCCTCGGCGAAGCGGGTGAAACCGAGGCGGTGCTCGACATGATCCGCCAGTATTGGGGTGGCATGCTGGACGTCGGCGCGACTAGCTTCTGGGAGGACTTCGACCTCGCCTGGATGGAGAACGCCGGGCGGATCGATGAGTTGGTGCCTCCCGGCAAGAGGGACATTCACGGCGACTTCGGCGCCCACTGCTACGTCGGCTTCCGCCACAGCTTCTGCCACGGCTGGGCGGGCGGCCCCACCGCCTTCCTGAGCCGCCACGTGCTCGGTATCGAGCCGGCCGCTCCCGGCTTCACCAAGGTTCGGATCGACCCCAACCTCGGCGACCTCGACTGGGCCGAGGGCACCTACCCGACGCCGCATGGCATCATCAAGGTGCGCCACGAAATGCAGGCAAACGGCAGCATCAGGAGCGAGGTCGAGCTACCGGAGGGTGTGTCGCTTTCCGAAGCGCCCTAGGAGTGGCGCTCTCCGAGCGCCATGAGCGGGGCATGGCGACGTCCACGTCGCGGTGAAAGGCGGGCGCTGAGTGTCGGGCCCGACCCAAACTCGCGACACGACTCCTGAAGTCGGCTCAAAGCCGACCCGGCCCGTCATCCTCCTTCACCAAGGCTTCGGCGGGAGACAAGTGGCGCTTCCATCCTTCGCCGAGGCTCCGGAGGACAAGTGGGAAGCGCCACTCCACCGCTTTCCGCTGCCTCGACAGCTCCCGGAACTCCTCACGGAGTTTTCCGAAGGCTGTAGAAGCGGCGGCTCGGCGGGGAATCGTAGTCGAGGACATGCGTGGTCGAGGTCCCCTGCGAGGCCACCGACTCGCCACCCGGCTCGGAATCCCAGCTGGTGAAGTCATCGGAGATCTCGATGACCCAGGATCTGTCGGGGAGTGAGTCCCAAGTGAGCGTGGTCTGGTTCCCAAGCGTGTTCATCATGGGAATGTCCGCGCGGATTGAGCGCCGGAAGGCATCGGACCGGGTGGTCATGAAAGCGCGCGTCCCCAGAGCACGAAGTCATCGAGTTCGCCAACGAATGGCGAGTTCAGTGTTCCCGCTATGGCGACCGATGCGTAGCTGTCCCTTTGCTGAAAACATTTTGTGTAGAAGTTGATGGAAGCATTCGCGGTCTTTGCAGGGTAGTCGATGTCATTGATAAGAATTGGATGGAATTCCGGTTGTCATTGATCAGCCGTTGCCTGCAAAAGCATCTGCTGGTGGGGCAGTCCTTTCCCCCTAACCTCCAGAACGATCTCACCCGGCTGCTCGGCTGCCTCCACAATGACCACCAGTTGCCCGCTGAAGGTCCGCATCCTCGGCAAGTGAAAAGGCTCCAATGAGGTGGCATCCCCATTGCACACGGCCTTGAACCGGCCCGCGCCGCTCACGGCGAAGTCCAACGGTTGGTCCATGCGCGGGCAAAGGTTGCCCTCCGCATCCACCAGAGACACCGTCACAAAACTCAGGTCTCTGCCATCCGCCTCCAAGCGGGTACGATCCGCTTGCAGGCGCAACCCGGTTGGAGCTCCGGCCGTGTGCTTCTCGCATGTGGCAATCGGCTTTCCATTCTCATCCAGTGCCACCACCCGCAGCGTGCCGGGTTGATAAACAACATCCATCCACATCAGGCGGTAGCGTTCCTGCAGGGTCCCATCACGCCGCTTTTCCCGGATTCCCTGGCTCACGCCGTTTAGGAAAAGCTCGGCGCGGTCGTAGTTGGTGTAAACAAAGACCGGGGTCACTTTCCCCACCCGCTCAGGCCAATTCCAATGGGGCAGGATGTGCAGCGTCTCCACATCCCGATTCCATTTGCTGCGATAAAGGTAATACCGGTCCTTCGGCAACCCGGCCAGATCCAGGATGCCAAAGTAGGAGCTGCGCGACGGCCAATACTCATCGTAAGGCGTCGGCTCACCCAGGTAGTCGAAGCCCGTCCACACAAACTCACCGATCACCCAATCCTTGTCGTCTTGCATCTCAAAATCGACTTCTGGCAGATTGGACCACGAGCAGAATTCCAAATCATACGAGGAGCTCTGCCCGTCCGGGTAGGTGCGCATCGATGCCGGCTCGACCGGGAACTTGTAGATCCCCCGCGAACTCACGGTCGAAGCCGTCTCCGATCCGAGGATCATGCCCTGCGGAAAGCGATCATGCGCTTCTTCATACAGGTGTACGCGGTAGTTCAATCCGGGGATATCCAGCAACGCTCCAAACCCGCTTTCCATCACGGCCTCCACCTGGTCCATGCCCACCGTGACCTTGCGTGTCGGATCTTCCCGATGAAATAGATCCTGAAGCCACTTGGCCCGTTTCACTCCTTCCGGGCCCCATTGGTCGGGCACTTCGTTGCCACTGCTCCAAAGCGCGATGCAGGGATGGTTGCGGGTCGCCCGCACGAGGTTCACCACATCACGTTCCGCCCATTCGTCAAAGAAGCGGTTGTAACCATTTTTCACCTTGGGCTTCGCCCATTCGTCAAAGCTCTCAGCGATGAAAAGGAAACCCATTTCATCACAGAGCTCCAGCTGTTCAATGGACGGCATGTTATGAGCCGAGCGCACGGCGTTGCAGCCAAGGTCCTTGAGGATGGCCAACTGGCGCCGGAGGGCCGCCGGATTCACCGCCGCTCCCAAAGGACCGAGATCGTGATGCAGGCACACGCCCTGGAACTTCGTCACTCTTCCATTGAGCAAAAAACCTTTGCCCGCGACAAACTCCACGGTCCGCACCCCGAAGCGGATGCGTTGCTCGTCCACGAGTCTGTCCCCCTCGAAGAGCTCACACACCGCCGTGTAGAGATGGGGGGTATCCGGGCTCCAGCGCTGAGGCTGTGGCAGCGCAAGGTGTTGAATGATCTCATCTCCGATCGCTTCCGTGCCATTTTCCACTGCCACCACCCTCCCGCTGGCATCCTCGATGCGGGTGCGCAGACTGACATTGGCATCCGTCACGGCTGCCTGGATCGCGACCCGGGCCACCTGATCGGTCACCATTGGCGTGGTCACAAACACACCCCACTGCTCGAATCCGACACGGTTGCGCAGTTCCAGGCGAACCTTGCGATAGAGCCCCGCGCCCGGATACCAGCGGGAGGAGAAGGGACGGTTCTCCAATCGCACCGCAATGAGGTTCTTCCCGGGTTGCAGGTGCTCCGTCACGTCGAAATGGAAATAGGCATATCCATAGGGCCGGTGGCCGACCTTTGTACCATTGACATAGACCTGCGCCTCACTCATCGCCCCGTCAAACTGCAGCACCGCCCGCCGCCCCTGTCCGAGTTCCGGTAATTCGATTTCATGGCGGTACCATCCGGTTCCAATGAAAGGGAGGGCGCCGGTGCGTCCCGTCTTCTCCGTAGGTACAGCCTCATTGTTTTGTTCGATCTTCACCACTTGCCTGTCGATTTTCGGATCAAAAGGCCCGGTGATCGCCCAATCGTGGGGCACACGCACCCGCTCCCATGCGCTGGTATCGAGGTCGGGCAGGTGAGCGCCTTCCACATCCCCGCGGGTGAACATCCAGCCCGTTTCCAGCAGGTATTCCCGCCTGGGGGATTCAGCGACGACCGTTTGCATCGTGATCGACATCCCGACCATCGCAAACAACATGGACTTCAAGGGTTTCATGTGGGTGATGTTCTTAGTTGCTTCCGGTTCCGTGAATCAAATCGGACCAATCGGTCCTCGACACGGGCTTGCCCCAAAAGCTGCCCTTGCCATGCTCCGCCTCGTAGGCGCGGATCTCCCTTTGCTTGGCGATCTGGGCCGCCGTCACCTCATCAAGACAGGCTGGATCCGCAAAAGGATCGTTGGTCACCTGCTGCCAATTGCGAAGGTCTTCGAGCAGCTTATCCACGACAGGACGGTAGTTGGCATCGTCTGCCAAATTTGCCGTTTCGCCGGGATCACGCGCGAGATTATACAACTCCAAACGAGGCGGCTTCTTCATCCTCCGGTAGATGGCGCTGGCAATCGTTCCCTTGCCCGAAACAAGACCCGCGCTCAGATCGGCGGAATCGCCCTCTCCCTGCACGCGCCCACCCTCCAGAATGAAATTGCCTGCTTCCGTGCCCGCCAACAAGTTGACAATCAGCTTGTGACGCCCGTCTCGAATCGAGCGCATCGGCCACCAGTCAACCGTGGTGTGCGAGTGGTACTCCGTCACCAGGTGCGGGCGCCAGTCACTGGGTCGTTGTCCCCCCCGCATTTGCCCGGCCAACGATCTCCCCGCAAAATCTGGAATCGGCACAACCCCGGCGATCTCCATGAACGTCGGAGCAAGGTCCACCAGCGAAACAAGGCTGCTCACTCGACGCGGTGGCATCTTTCCATTCCCGGGCCAACGTGCAATCAAGGGCACCCTGACCCCGAGTTCATGAACCGAAAGCTTCCCCCTACCGAAGGACGGGCCGTGATCGGAGGAGAAAACAACAACCGTGCTCTCCAACAAACCCTTTTCCTCCAGGATTTGATAAAGGCCCGCGACGAGGGCGTCCACCCGCTGGATCGAGTTGTAGTAATGGGCCAGATCCCGGTTCAACCAATCGCTTCGCTTGATATCGCTCCCGAAGCTGTCCAAAGGGCGGATATCACCGGGCTTGACGGTCTGATAACCATCCATGTCCGGCGCGGAATTGAACTTCCCGCGAGAAAACGGCTCGTGCGTATCGTGGGTCTGTGCCTGATAATAGAACGGCTTTTCCGGATCCCGCTCGGCAAGAAAATCACGGAAATAGCGAAGATGCGCCTCCCAGTCCTTGGTGTCGGACTGATCCCGCTGGGTCATCCTGTTCTCATCATAGACCATGTCGAAATGTCGCCGTATATCCTGCTCAGGGCTGACGTGGATCTTGTAACTGATCCCCGTCTGGTATCCGGCCTTTTTCAGCAGTGCGGGAAACACCGTAGTGCCAGGTCGCATGGAGTAGCCGTAGTCGGCCAGACCGAGGTGGCCGGTTTGGTGGGGGTATTGTCCCGAAAAAAGGCTTGCCCGGGATGGACTGCAAGTGGCCGAAGCGCAGTAAGCGTTCTCAAAAACCGTGCCTTCCCTCGCCAGACGATCGAGCCCTGGAGTGGGAATTTGCGCTTCCCCATATGGCCCGACCTGCAGGCCCAGATCCTCGGCAAAGATCAGCAGAATATTCAACGGCTCCGTGGTTTTCGAATGGGCCACGACAACTTGCGCCGCCTCGGCAGCCAGCAATTCCTCCTCATGCCGCATCGCATGGATGGCCGGCAAAGCGGCACCTTTCCGGTCGAAGAGCGCGTTTTTTCCACCATGCCACTGATGTTGGATTCCTTCGGGGAACCAGTAGAATATCCCGCGACCATTCGGAAACGAGGCCACCATGCGGGTCAGGTCCCGCAGATAGCGATACTGTCCCCCCGGCGAGTGGCTGTAGCCGGTGGAATGCAATCCATCCTTCTGCGGAAGCGGGGTGTGCGGGTGCGCCGTCTCGACCACCATGAAAGGCAGTTTCAATTCCTCATCGATGTAAGCGAATGATTCGCGAAGGTCTTCCATCGTGTTGTGAAGAAACGGATAGTGGCTCAGTCCGATGATCTCAAAGTCCACATCATGCGGCAGCAGACCGGTGAAGAACCATTTCACGACCGCCTTTCTTCCTCCCCGGTCGATATGGATCATGCGTTCCGGGGTATTGTCGGGAATCGCCGCAGGGACGGCGCTTGAGGCTGCCTGAAGCAGTCGGGCGAATTGGGCCCACTGTTTTCCATCTTGGAATCCCTCGCCGCCAACCCGCCCGTCGGGCCAGAGCATCCCCGGAGTGATTTCGTTGCCGAGTTGGACCATCCTTGGAACCACTCCAGCCTCCTTGAATTCGATCAGCACCTCCCTGGTGTAATCGTGGACTTGCTTGACCAGCGAGTCGAAGTCGAGTCCGGCCCATGCTTTGGGCTTGCTCTGATTTCCTGGATCCGCCCACGTGTCCGAATAGTGCAGCGCAAGAAGAATGGGGAAACCCGCCTGCTTCACGCGCTGCGCAAGAGCAAGGGTATGCTTCAGGTCATTGACCGCACCCCAGCGCCCATCGGCCTCGACGAAAAGCCGCAATCGCACCATTTCAAATCCAGCTTCATGGATGATCTCGAGCACGGGAAGCTGCTTCCCGGCGAGTTGGTAGTTTGCTCCACGGCGCTCCATCTCAGGGATGCCGGACAAGTCCACTCCCCGGATCAGATCCCGTCCATCCACAAGTTGGCAGGCAAGCAGTCCGGCAAGTAGGATGGCGGAGATGAATTTTGGATTCATGTGCATAACAGCGTTTGGGAGGATGAAGGCCGTTGAAAGAGTCGTGCCACCACGGGTTGGAACGACAGCCCGGCCAAGTCGCAAGCGTCATCACTTCGCTGCATCTGGCGGTGGCAGGTGACGGCCGGAGAATCAGTAGTTGATCGAGAAGTGCTTCGCTTTCAACTCTCCCTTCTTGAAGGCTTGGATGTGTCCATCGACGAAGACCATGTGGGCCTTACCTCTGTTCCGGTATTCCGGTTGCCCGGCCTCCGCACCGGTATGGAAGGTGGCGGTTTGCCGTCCTGCGGCAGGGGTGTCCGCAGCGAGCGTCGCGCTTGTCGGAGTGAAGTTCGCATGCCCGTTCTTGTGAGGCGTGAACTCGGCGCCGGCCTTGGTGGTCACATCGCCAAGCAGAACCACTTCGCCGGCACGCCTGATGTTTGCAGGACGCACGCGTCGCCCTCCGGTCCGGTAGCACACGGCGACATTTGCGGCGTAGTTCAACGGCTGCCACGTCAGCTCCGGCTGAAACACCGATCGCTTGGTGGGAGATAAATACTCTTCCCTGGGCGGTTTCGCACCGGAGTCCTCCATCAGGATCTCCGGCCAGCGGTTCGTGGCAAAGCCGGAGGTGGCAGGAAAGTTCTTGTCGAATCCCGGAGGAAAATACCCGTGGTCCGCCGCAAAGCTTTGCATCTGGGTGGCCAGCGAGCGGAGGTTTGCCATGTTGCGGGAGGCGTTGGCGGAATCAATGGCCCTGCGGGACATCATGAAGACGATCACGGCAAGGACTGCGATAATGGTGATCGTGACAAGGATCTCGACGAGCGTGAAGCCCCTCTCTCGGGCGGAACGGCTGAGGGAGACTCTCCGAGGGCGTCCCCTCGACGCGCCCATCACGGAGGGGGCGTGCCATCGTCTTGCAAAGCGATCGTCTTGGGAATCTTGAGGCCGTTTCACATGAAGAAATGTTGGACGATCATTCCCTACGGAGTTTCGGTGAGGCGGTAGAAGCGGCGGCCCGGGAGGGAGTCGTAGGTGAGGACGTGGGTCGTGGAAGCCCCTTGGGATGGGACGCTTTCGCCACCGGGTTCGGGATCCCAGCCGGAGAAGTCGTCGGAGCCCTCGATCAAATAGCTTGCGCCGGGCAGCGAGTTCCAGGTGAGGGTGACTTGTTTCCCGACCGTGTTCATCGTGGGAATGTCCGCGCGCAGGGAGCGCTGGAAGGCGTCGGGCTGGGTGGTCATGCCGGCGCCTGCGGCGAGTGGGGTGAGAAAGTCCCCATCGAGATCATAGGCCGTGCCGGGTGCGCCGCGCAGGTCGGCACCCACGTAGAACCAGGTGGTGCCGTCGATCTCGACACCCTCGCCACGGCGGAAAGCCTTGAGCAGCGGGTCGGCCTTGGCGACATCATAGGCGAGGCTCGAAGAGCCGAAGGCGTGGAGGAGCGAGATCTCGGCGGTCGAAAGCGCGCGTCCCCAGATCACGAAGTCATCAAGCTCCCCCACGAACGGTGAGTCGTTGTTCAAGGTGTGGCGACCGATCCGAAGCTTCCCCTTGGAGGATGTCGTCTTGGTGAAGATGTTGATGTCCGGGTTGCTGGTCTCGGCCGGATAGGCGACGCCGTCGACCTGGAAAAGCACCTCGCCCAGTGTGGATTGGTCCCAGGCGGGAACAACGATCGCACAGTGGTGCCAGTTGCCATCATTGATCACCGGAGCACCGAGAGCGACGGCGGTGTAGGCACCGATGTCGAGTTGCAGGCGCCCGTCGGAGGCGACCTGCGCTCCGAATTCGCCGTAGAATCTCTCGATGTCACCGAACCCCGCGATGTTCATGAAGCCGCTCTGGGAAGTCTTGATCCAGAAGGCCATGGTGCGGGGCTTGTTGATCGGAGTCGGGCATTCCCCTGCATAGATTTCGTCGGGATCACCCGTGACGCCTGCGAAGCGAAGGGAGTTCCCGAACTTGCCCGCGACAAAGTCCTGAGGCGAGAGCCAGGCCGCATCAAGATCGCCGCGCCACTTCCTCTGCCCGTCGGCATTCACATCGGGCAGGCTCCCTTCGTTGGACATCTGACGGGTTCCGGAAGGATGATCGAAAGAGTAGTGGAGCAGGTAGTCGTCGTGCTCGATGTTGGCCAGAAATCCCGTGCCCTCCGAAATCACGTCTTCAGGACCGGACTTGTCGATCACGATGGCACCCGCCGGCTTGAATGATTCACGCATCTCGGCGAAGCCGGCCCGGTTGTCGCCGCTCTGGGGCTGCCAGTAGGGGATGGAAGTGTCGCGATGTTGACGACCTGTCTTGATCGTGCAGTCGAGCTTGTCCGGATGCACGCGGACGACCAGGTGGTTCAGGACGCGGGAGCCCGGCGGCGAGCCGTGCACGATCTGCTGCACCCCCATGTGCCGGGAGGCGGCGATGTCGTGAACCTCACCGGAGAAATGAAGATCCACACCATGCGCGGCCATCGCTTGGAACAACGCGCTGGATTCCCCATTCGCATAGGTCATCCCCGAAGACGCCGTGGTCAGCACCGGTTGAAGAATCGGGGGGTGGCACTGGGTGACGATGTGCCGAATGCCCGGGTCCGCCTCCGCCTCGGCGAGCAGGCTCTGCACCCAGGCAAGCTGGCCGGCCTCAAGCTCGGGCTTCACCGTGATGCCGTAGGGGTAGAGTTCGGTCGAGGGATCCGTGTGCTGGAAGACATCCATCGAAATGATGAGCGTGTCCTTGTGGCGGACGGCGAAGGCGGTCTGCTCGTGAGGCGAACCGACGGGGCGATCCGGATAGATCAGCGGGGCCGGCGTGTCGCCGAAATCGGGAGACGTGCGATCCGGTCGGCCGAGCGGCGTGTAGGTAGACCACTGACCGATCGGAAAGCGCGTGAACCAGCGCGAGAACTCGTTGCGCATGGTCGGAATGAGCTTGGTGTTGACGCCATTGAGGGGCCAGTCGTTGTCGCCCAGCTCGTGGTCGCCGACGCAGGCGATCACCCTCAGGCCGTTGGCCTGGAACCACGCGTTCTGGTAGTGACCGTAGTAGTAGTAAGAGCCTTCGATGAAGGCGATCTCACGATTGGCATCCGTGTCCACCGGGCCGATCACCTGGCGCCCGGCGGCATCCTTGAACCACTCGCCTTCAACAAGGTCACCGGCGACGAGGAATAGATCGGGCGCTTCGGAGGTCATCGACTGGAAGAACGCGAGAAAGCTGTCTTCGATCTCCGCAGTGGTGCCGTTCTGTCCCCCATCCCAGCCGGAGCTGGCAGGCACGCCGGTGATGGCACCGGACATGTCCGCGATGTCCGCATTGGTGAAATCGGGCGCGGAAACAAAGGTCCACGGCTCGCTGTCGGGGTCGAGCGGATGGCCGGCGAGTTCGAGCCGGTCGAGCAACACGGTCTGATCCTCGTCGTCGGCCGAGAAATCGATGAAGAACCCGAGGTTGGTGATTGGCCCGGAGAGATCGGACGCCGGCGCGGCCCCAAGCGTCGCCGAATTCTCCCCAAGGGCGACTGCGAGCCAGCTGGAAGCGGCGGGGTTGAAGGAGATCGTCTCGGTGGCGAAGGGCGAGCTGTCGCCCGCAACGGGAAACGCCGTGGCCGAAGCGAACCACTGGCCGCCGACTTCGACCATGGGCCGCACGGCGGTGTTGGCACCGTTGGCACCGCCAGCCTGCTCCCAGCGGAGTTCGAGACCGGTGTAGCTTGCGGGGTCGTGGTCGATGAAATCCTCCTCGGTGGAGACGACCGCCTTGCCGTTGCCTTCCCCTTGCGCGGCGAAGACTTCGACGTAGTCGTCCCCAAAGACGCCGGCGATGTGAGCGGTGGATGCACCGGAGGCCGAAGCGGCACGATAGGTGATCGAAGGAATCCCCACTCCTCCGGCACCGCCGTTCGCGGTGTCGCAACGGACATTCAGAGCGCTGACGACGACGGAATTGGCAAAGGTCACCGAGGCTAGGGAACTGAAGCTGGTGGAGGTCAAGGTGACGGAATCACCGCTGAAGGCGGCGGTGCCATTGTCCAGGCTGGCACCGGGGTCGGCGGGAAATCCGCCGAGCACCACGGGCGAATCCGAGGGGCCGAAGCCGGAGATCGTGACCGCATCCACGACCAGTGAGTCGGCGGCGGTAACCTCGAAATTCTCGCCTTGGCTCAGGGTCGTGTCCTTGAAGGAGCCAAGCGTTCCCAGCGACAGGATCCCCCCCTCGGAACCAACGAAGAGGTTGCCGGAGTTGCTGGTGAAGGTGAGCCCACCCGCGGCAACGCTTGCACCGAGATCTCCGCTGCCCAGGGTGCTGGCCGAAACCACGGTCTGGGTCGGCGAGATGGTTGCTCCAGAGTTTGTATTGATCGCAGCGGCGCCATCCCATCCGCAATCCTCGAGAGGTCGCGCGCTGCGCATGCCATTGGGGAATTCCTCGCGGTAGAGCACCTGTGGCTGCGGCGTGTGATCGAGGCGGGCAAGGGCCACGCCATTGGCACCGGCTGAGGGGTTGGGAGCAGACAAGGCAATCATGTCGCAGGCCTGCGGACTCGAGAACGAAACGGTGGCAGAACTTGCGAAGCTGGTCGCAGTCAAGCTGAGGGTGCCGTTGGCGAAGCTCGCACTGCCGTTGGACAGCGATGCACCCGGATCTGCCGGAAAGCCGGAGACCAGGAACGGAGAATCACTGACTCCGAAATCGCTGATTTCGAGCGAGTCGATCCGACTTTTTCGATCAAAGGAAATCGTCAGGACTTCCGCGCCCGATACGGTGCGGTCATCCAGGCCTCCCGTGACGCCAAGACTGGGAACTCCGCTTAGATTGCCTCGATAAAGGTTTCCGCCGCCGGGCGCATAGATGCGGAGCGTCTCGTGGCGAATGACCTGGGGCAATACGCCCGATGAACCGAGGTCCGCAGGCAGCAGGGTATCTGCCGCCACCGGTAGGGCAAAGGGCCAGAAGACCGCCAGCGTTTTGAAGAATCGGGACTGGTTCATGGGAAGCCGGGTTTTGGAACCGTGCGACGACAATGGCCGCAGTACGCCAAGTTCGACTGCCGAGCAGGAACCTGGCAGCCGACACTTTCCGGACCGAGTCGCTGTGACTAGCGCCGGCGGCGAAGCAGGCAGAGCACTCCGAGACCACCGACCAGAGCGCTGGAGGGCTCGGGGACGTAGGTGACATCTACAAAACCAACACCAGCCGCGCCCCCCGTCACGTTAGAGGCAGTGATCTCAAGGGAAGTGACATCCACCGTAGAAGCGAAATTCACCGTGTAGGTTTGCAGGTACCCACTGTTGCCGTTCGAATCGATGGACACCGCACCGGCAGCGTAAGATACCGTCCAACCCGCCGGCAGACCGGTGACAGACGCGCCTGGATCACTCGAGAAACCACTGATGACGGCATCATTGTCGTTCGCTCCGTGGTCGCCCAGCGAAAGCGAAACCAGGCTGACGGGGCTGGTGAAGCTGAGAGTCAATTGCTCGCCCCCCTCGACAGTCCGTCCTAAATTGATGCCCGTCGTGCCGATGAACTCCGGATTGCTGCCGAAGGCGCCCCAGCCGAGGTTTCCCGCGGTTCCCGTCGACGCGATCGTGAAGTCTCCGATTGTGATCGAGACATCACCGAGATTTGCCGTGTCGGGATTGGTCGCCGCAGCGGAAATATCACCGGAAGTGACAATGGTTGCGCCGTGAAGCGAGGATGTCCCGGTGCAGAGGATCGCAACGCCAGGAAGGATGTGCTTGTATGATATTTTCATATGGTTGGTTGTTAGATATTGTTTCTTGGGAATTTTACGTTGATTTTCTTCGATGTTTCAGACGAGGAGATGTCCGGAATCGGCGGCGAAGGAACAGAAGAGCGCCGATGCCGCCAAGGAGGGCGGTGGAGGACTCGGGGATGACAGTCAGTGATACATCATCAATCACGGGGAAGGATCCACCGGCTTCTGGTTCAAACATGATCCCGACCTTCGTTCCGTCCATCGCGGCAGTCGCCGTACCGGTCAGGGTGACCTCCTGGAAAATGCCGGTAAGATTGCCTTGCGTGGCTCTATCCCAGACAAAATCATCGGTGGCTAGGACCTGGGACGTGTTGCCGTAGATCAAAGAATAGCCAAATCTGGTGTCTTGTCCATCCCATGTCGTGGAAGCATAGAAAGTCAGTGTGAATGTTTCACCGATCGTAATCGTGTGGTCAGTCAACTGGTAGAACCCTCCGCCACCAGCTGAACTGTTCATCTTGCCGGCGAAGCTACCTGTCCGCTTTACTTCGTTCGTGATGCCGGAGTCGTCGTCAATCGGAGTGAGGCCCGTCCAAGCTGCAACGTCAGCCCATGCGTCGCCAGCAGTCTTGATCGTTACAGAGCCGGTGTCTTCAAAACCCGCGTCAGCTACCGAGATGCTGGCGGCATTGGCCGATCCGGCGGTGAGGGCGGCAAGCGCAAGGGCGGTTAGGCAGGCAGGGATTGACGTTTTCGTCATCTTCACAAGGTTCTATTCAGGTGTCTTGATTCAACTACTGTCGGGAGCAGAATATTGGGCCCCTCCGGCTACTGCAGGAATTTGCTTCTGAGGCAGGCGCCTGAAACAGCCGTTGGGCCGGACCGGAGGACGGGGAAAAGGGGGTTGAGACTGGTTACCAGGATTTTTCTTTCGGTGTGAATTCAGCGGGTCATCACTCGGATACCACCACCTTGAGGCGGGTGAAGATTCTGCCGGAGGCTCCGATCATCGAACGCTTGAGTTTGACCACCACCGTGTCTTTCGGTGAGGCATCGGTCACGGCGATGATCACATCATCGCCATCGTCCACCGCCGGGGTCCAGCCAACAAGGTCGTTGCCGTATTCCACACTGATGGCGGTGCTGGGGTCGGCCTCTGCAAGATCGCTGCGCTCGAAGGTGAAAATCATGTAGGTCGGGTCGCTGGTGTTGTCCAGGGTCGGCAAAAGTCCGATGGCGTTTTCGTTGACATTTGCCGCGCCCAGCGCCCAGGCCACCGCGTTTCTCACGCCGTCGCCGTTCGTGTCGGTGTCTGCGTCGGCACCGCCGGACCAATCGGCGTAGGTGGTCATCGCCGTGAAATCGACCGAGAAGTTGTCGAAGGCGTAGCCTTTCTGTGTAGCGGGGTCGTCACCCGTGTAGAACTTCGCCCAAAAGCCGAGATCCTGGCCGATGACCGAGGCACCTGGAGCTACGGTGTAGGTGAGCGTCCAAGTCTCAAAGCCTTCCCCCGTCGGGGTGGGAGTGCTGGAGACCAATGAAACATCGCCAGCGTCGAGGGTGTCGAGGAGGCGCGCGCCGTCATCGCCGTTGATATTGGCCGACGAACTCAAATTTCCTGTCAGGCCGATGATCGGGGTGATCCGGTCCGCAAAAGCAAAGTCGCTCCTGATGCCGATGTCGAAGGTGACGACGTAGGTGCCGGCTGCGACCTGATGAGTGCCGAGAGCGGCGTCGTAGAAGCCGCGTTGATTAAGATTGTCTGTCGTTGCAGCCAAATAGGCACTTCCCGCTGTCGGGCTGGGATTGGTTGAGGGATAGAAGCCCCCGAAGATCCGAGTCCAAGTCCCGTTATCCTCGACGGCGTCGCTGTAGATCACGGTGCCATGCGCCAGCGTCACCGAGCACGAGACGGCGCCGATCATCGAAAATACGGAGGATTGGCTCGGTTTCATCAGTCGTTCGTGGAGAGCACCCATCCTGAGGGGTAATGCTCGGGACGACGCATTCGTTTCGAACTTTTTTCTCCTGATGGTCAATAGAATCGCTTTCCCCAGGACTCGGGCTCTTGGGGACCTCCGGTCTGCGGTTCCGATTGCCCTTGGATGGGATACGATACATTAGAAGAGAAACGTTTCCGCTTCCCGAGGCATTCCTCGGTGAGCGATCGCTTGTAATGGACGAAGAACCAGTGGACCCGATGCGCGAATTCGTTCGCGAGTTGACCGAGCACCAGCAGGCGCTGCGGACCTTCGTCGATTACCTGATGATGGGCGCTCCGGGGGCGTCCGACGTGGCTCAGGAGGTCAACCTGTTGCTATGGGAGAAGCGGGCGCAGTTCAAGCCGGGGACGAACTTCCGGGCGTGGGCTTTCACCATGGCGCGTTACGTGGCCCTCGGCCACCGGCGCAAGCTGCGGCGGGACGGGGCACTGGTGTTCGACCCGGACCTGATCGAGCGACTGGCGGACGAGTGGGAGGCCGAGCCCGATGAGCGGGAGCGGAAACTCGCCGCTCTCGATCACTGCTTGGAGCAGCTTCCGGATGAGGATCTCAAGCTGGTGCGTGCCCGCTACGGGAGCCACGGGGAAATCGAGCGCCTCGCAGGAGAAATCGGCAAGACCTCTGGCAGCCTGCGGCTGCGATTGTTCCGGCTGCGGGCGGCGCTCAAGCAGTGCGTGCGCGCCGAACTCAAGCTGGAAGGAGGCTTGGGATGAGCCGCAAGGAACTCGAGCGCCTGGTGCAGGCGATGGCGGACGGCACCTTGAGCGAGACGGAATTCGCCACCCTGCAGGAGGAATTGGCCGCGAGTGCCGAAGCACGGGCATTCTTCCGGGAGTCCATGGAAATCGAACTGCTTCTGCGGAGTTCCATCGGCACGAAATTCTCGCTGCCGGCCTCGGGTCACCGAATGGAGGCGCTCCTCCGTCGCCAGCAGCGCTCGCACCTGCGCCTGGCGCTGGTTGCCGCCGTCATCGCCTTGATCGTCTCGGCCGCGGTCTTCCACCGCGTTTTCATCAAGGTTCCCGACTCGAGCGTGCGGATCGCCTTCACTTCCGGCACCTCGTGGACCGGTGAGATCGAGGGTGACGCCCTCGAACACGGAAGAACGATGCAGGTGGAGTTCGGTGTCGCCGAAGTGACCTTGCCACAAGGGGTTCGGGGCATCATCGAGGGACCCGCCCGCTTCCGGGTTGGAAACGCCAACGACATGGAACTGCTCGAGGGACGGGCGTGGTTCCGGGTCGAAGAAGCGGCCCGCGGTTTCCGGCTGCGCACGCCACAGGTCGAAGTCACGGACTTGGGCACGGAGTTCGCAGTCGTCACCCGGGACAATGAACTCGATGTCGTGCACGTATTCCAGGGACGGGTGCGGGCAGCGGCACGCTTCGGGCTGAAAATGGAATGCGCGTTGAGCAAGGGAGAGGCCGCGGAAGTCTCGCCGGTCGGGCGCTGGATTGAGCGCGAATCAGACGACAGCGGCTTTTTGACCACCCTTCCCCCCGAGTTGCCCGGCATCCGCTTCGGCTTCAACAGCGAGAATCCCCTGAGGGCCGAAGGAGCCCATCCCGCCGTGGACTCGATGGTGGTCACGAGGATTGGCGGCGGAATGCCCGAACTGGTCGATGGCGTTCGCGGCAAAGCACTGGCGGTGCGGTCCTTTGAAGATGTCATCACCACCGACTGGCCCGGCATCGGAGGGGTCGAGCCGCGAACGATTGCCTGCTGGATCCGTCGAAACCCGGATGCCAGTGACTACGCGAGCGTCGTTTCCTGGGGAGTGCCCGACGAGGACCTGCCCGGCCGCTGCAAACTGTTGGTGGCGGAATCGCCCGGTCGCGGACACGCTGTACTGAGGTTCTCGCTGGGACACCATGTGCACTTCTCCGGATCCACCCCGCTCCAAGCGGATCGGTGGCATCACATCGCGGTGGTATTCCGCGGACTTCACAGTGACCGAGGTGAAATGGTTGAACTCTACGTCGATGGTCAAAAGGAACGGGTCGATCCCGAGTTTTCACAGCCACCACGGGAGGATCAAAAGCTCGGAACCATCATCGACTCCAAGAACTCCTCTCCCCTGCGTATCGGCACGGGGCCGGAAACGGACGCCCCTCATCCCTTCCTTGGAGAGATCGACGACGTCTACGTCTTGCCGCGGGCGCTCGTCCCTCGAGAAGTGCAGGCATTGATGGCGCTCGAATAAAACCCGGACTCAAGCCCCCAGGCGCCACTCCCTAATTCACCTCGAAGCGGTGCGCGCCGGGGCTCAGATGCAGTGTCTGCTCCCCACCCACATCACCGCTCCACGGCGAACGCTTCGGCAGGATGAGTTCGGCCGTCGTGTTCGGCGGGACGGTCGCCTCGTAGAGCAAGGATCCATCATCCTGCCGCTTCCAGTGGATCGCGATGCGACCATGCGGCGAGTCGTGGTGCGCCTTGATCCACGAGATCGTGTCGGTTTCCGAAGTGGCATCGACCGACGGAAAATGCGGCTTGAGCCGGATCTTCGAGTAGCCCGGTTCGGCCGGTGCGATTCCCGCGAGATCCCTGAACATCCACTCGGTCACCGCACCGAAGGCGTAGTGCGAGAACGAATTCATTGCGGCGTTCATCTTGCCATTGGGCCCGCCGAAGCCATGTTCCTCGGTGTAGGAATTCCAGCGCTCCCAGATGGTGGTCGCGCCGTTCTTCACCTCGTAGCCCCACGACGGATACTTGCGCGACTGGAGCGTCGCCACCGCCAGGTCGAGATGGCCCGTGTCGGCGAGCACCGGCAGCAAGGGCTTGGTGCCCAGGAAACCGGTGGTCATGCCGGTGCTTTTCGGACCGGCCTTGGCGCGGATGAGTTCCGCCAACCGCGCCCCGGCCCGCTGCCGCTCCGCAGGATCGGTGAGCAGGTCGCAGTCGAGCGCCATAACGTAGGCGGATTGTGACTCGGGCCGGATCGTGCCATCGGCCTGCAGGTACTGCCTGCGGAAATTCGCCCGTAGGGTTTCGGTCCAATCCCGGTATTTCGCAACCTCCTCTCCGCTCTTCGCTGCGGCCGCCATCTCCATCATCATCCGCGTGCACTTGGCGAAGTAGGCGAGCTCGACGTAGGGATGCGGTGTCGGATCGTCGAGGTTGAGCCAGTCGCCCCACGGCGCGCCGAAGGCCTTGCCCTCGAGCTTCGGATCCTGGGCCTTGCGAGCTTCCATGAAGCGGGTCATCGCCTTCCAGTGGTCGCGGAAGAACGAATCGTCGCCGGTGGCCATCCACAACGCGTGGGGCACGATGATCCCGGCATCCGACCAGGCACTGCCATGCACGCCGCCACCGTGGCCGAAGGGGTAAGGCGCGTAGGACGGATAGTAGCCCTCCGGAGTCACGTCATCTTCCAGCTCGCGCAGCCACTTGCGGAAAAAGGCGGCGACATCGGCATGGATCGCGGCCGAGGCGGCGTAGATCTGCGCGTCGCCGGTCCAGCCCATCCGTTCGTCCCGCTGCGGACAGTCGGTCGGGAGATCGATCCAGTTGCCACGCTGGGTCCAGATCGCATTCTGCCAGATCTTGTTGACCACCGGATCGGAGCACTCGAAGCCGGAGGTCATCGGGGTGTCCGAATGCAGGACCAACCCAGTGATCGTGTCCAGCGGCGGCTTCTCCTCGAGCCCGGTCAGTTCCACAAACTGGAACCCGTGAAAGGTGAAGCGCGGCGTCCAAGTCTCGCCCGCCGGATCGCCCTTGCAGATGTAGGTGTCCGTCGCGCGGGCCTGGCGCAGGTTCTCGGTCATCAGGCGACCGTCCGGATGCAGCATCTCGCCGTAGCGCAGGACGATCTTCTGCCCTGGCTTGCCCTTCACCTCGAGGCGGATGTTGCCGGCGATGTTCTGGCCGAGATCGAAGATGAAGACCCCGGGCTTGTGCTCGGTCACCGACTTGGCGGGAAGCTCCTCGATGATCCGCACCGGCTGCGCGGGGTAAGCCTGAAGCACCGGCGGGCGCACGAAGCCGAACTCGCGCTTGTCGTTCTTCACGAACTTGTCGCTGAAGGGCTCGATCACGGAGCCGTTCTTCTCGGCGAGGATCGCCGGCTCCCAGTTGGAGTCGTCGAAGCCGGCCGTCGACCAGCCGGGGATCTCCTTCCGTGCGTCGTAGCCCTCGCCCATCAGGAAGTCCGCCTCGAACTCCGGGCCGGTCGAGGTCTTCCAGTCTTCGCCGGTCCGCACCACCTCGCTGGTGCCGTCGTCGTAGGTCAGGTGCAGTTCGACCATCACCGCGGGCGTCTTGCCGTAGATGTTGCGGCCGGTTTTGTGCGGGCCGTAGCCGACCAGCTTGCCGTAGCCGACGTAGCCGGCATACCAGCCGTCGGCAACCACCGCGCCGATGCCGTTCATTCCGTCCTTGATAAGCGGCGTCAGGTCGAAGGTGTTGTAGTAGGCACGCTTGCGGTAGTTCGTCCAACCCGGCGCAAAGAAGACATCGCCGACCTTCGCTCCGTTGACGTGCAACTCGTAGATCCCGAGCGCGGTGGCGTGGGCCACCGCCCGCACCACCTTCCTGTCCGGCTTGAACGTTGTCCGGTAGTAGCGCGCCGGCGGCAGGTGCAACTTGTTCCGCTGCTTGTGGAAGGGCGCGGTGTCCTTGAACGAGATGTAGGGGGCGGACGGCGCCCCGCCGATGATGCTCGTCACCACGCGTTGGGGCTCGCTCCACTCCGAAGCCTCTCCACCGCTCCAGGTACGGACCTTCCAATGGAACTCGGAGGACGAAGGCAGCGTCTCACCCTCATACCCGACCCATGCCCTAGGAGAAGCCAACTGGCCGCTGTCCCAGAGATCCGCCTTTCCGGGCTCCAGCCATCCGGGCTTCGTCGCCACGAGCACCTGGCAGGCGGTTTGTGCCAGTTCCGCGGTGTCGCCCTCAAGCCGCCACGACAGGCGCGGAGCGGAGTCGTCCATCCCGACCGGCGCCTCCCGGTGCTCAATCTCGAGTCCAACGGTCAGGTGTGCCAGTGCCAGGTTGGCGCTGAAGAACAGAAGCAGGACAATCTTCATAGGCAGGCGGACTCAGTCTTCTCCGTGTCCGGGCTTCAGTCGAGCGTCGGATCCAGTTTGGGAGGCTGGGGACCCTTCGGGGGCCCACCCGCCGGCTCGGGCGGCTTGGCGGTCGGCTTGATGCTCAGGTCCGGGATCACAAATTCGTAGGTCTTCCCCCACCATGCCTCCCAGCCCGCCGGCAGGTTCACGATATCGGCAAGCGGTCGCGCCGCGAGGTAGGTATCGAAGGAGTTCGGGTGGACCCGGAACATCAGCACCGCATTCCTCACCCGTGCGAGGGATTTGACCGCCTGATGGAAGGGCGAGTTTCGGTCGGCCAGCTCCTCGGTCGTCGTTCCGCCGCTGGAGGCGTTGGGCGTGATCCGGATCCTGAGGTGGCCCCAGTGGGGCTGGGAGACCAGCTCCACCTTCTGCCCGCGCCGGTTGCCCCAATCGAAGCCCTTGAAATGGTTCATGATGCGGCCCGCGCTGTATCGATAAACGTCCGCGCCGGGCCGCTTGATCCGCTGGACCTCCCAGTCGTTCTTCTCCATCCGAAACTCCCGCTCAAAGAGGTCGAGCGGCGTGAACGGATCGATCAGGTGGACGCGTCCGTCGAACACGTAGGCGTAGTAAATCTTGGCCCCTTCGGGAATCGGCCGACTCGCCGGGATCGTCACGACATCGGGCTTGCTCACCTTCACCGGTGTCGCATCGAGCATCGCCTCGAGCTTCGCAATCTGCTCCTGCAGCTTGTCGGTCTTCTGCTTCTCGGCATTCCGGTCCTGGCGAAGCTTCTGCTCGAGCTTCACCACTTGCTGGCGGTCGGCGAGAAGCTTCCTGTTGTCTCCCACCTCCTTCTCAAGAAGCGCCAGCTCCCGCTTCTCCTGTTCGATGGCCCTCGGGTCGGGCGCGGCCGCCTCCAGGATCTCCAATCGGTTTTGTCTCTTGTCCTTCAGGCTCACCACCCGTTGCCGGGCCTGCTCGACCTCCTCGGGGGTGGCCGGTTTCAAATCGTCGATGAAGCGCTGAACCGTCTGGGAGACGTCTGCCTGCACCAACACCAGCACCAAAATCAACACCGCGACCACATTGGTCATCGCGTCCATGAGCGAGTCGAGACTGACCCCTCCCTCGGATCCGTTGCGGCGTCGGCGTGCCATGATTCAGTCGAAAAGGGTGAGGTCGATCGGCCCGTTGTTGGGCAAGGGGAGCTTGCCGGTCCGCAGCTCGAACTTCTCCTGGGCTTCGTGGGCGGCCCATCGGTAGGGGTTGTAGCCTTCTTTTCGTATCAAGAAGAGAACCATTGGATTGCGCTCTTTTTTTACGCGCGCAAGGAAAGCCTTGAACTCGGCACTGTTCGGGATGGCGGCGGTCGTCACACGGACCGGTTTCTTCCCCCTATCGAGCAGATTCAGCCCCGTGGAGTGGCATTCCACGAAATAGATGACCGATGCCATGTCCAGGCCGGTGCCGCCCGGGCGGACCTGCACGGATTTCGGCGGCTCGGGGGCCTCCTTCCGCTCCTTGAGCTGCTGCTGCAGATCGGCGAGCTGCCTGGCCAGCGCGGGTTGCTCCTGCTTCAGCGCGGCGAGTTCGCGGCGGAGCAGTTCCGCCTGCTTCTGGAGTTCGACGTCCGTTGCCCCCTTGGCCTTGGTCAGATCCTCCAACTGGTCGCGCAGCACGATCTGGCGGTCCTTGAGCTTCTCGAGTTCCGCGGCGCTGGCACGTTCGGTCTTCATCCGCTCATCCAGCTTCGCGATCTCCTGCTCCAGCTTCTTCGCCTCGGCCACCAGATCCCGGCGTGCCACCGCCCTCGCCATTTCCTCCTCGGTCTTGCCCTCCTGATCCATCTCCTTGAGGCGGCTCATCACGCTGATCATGAGCGTCAGGATCCCGATCAGGCACGCAAGGATGCTCATGAAGGGGAACAGGGAGACCCCTCCATCGTCGCTGATCCTGCGTCGTCCCATGGCCTTGTCTAACGTCGGAAGATCCCCTTCCGCTTCTTGCCGGGGTTCGGCAATTGCTTCTCACCGAGGTCACGCAGCGCCTGGTTCATCAGGTCGATGCCATTGGCGAGGTTCTCAAAGGTCCGGTTCAACTCGCGATCGGAGCGGATGAAGATCTCGCTGCTGGTGTCCGACAGCTTCTTGACCGCGTCCTCGAAACCCTTCTCCACCGTCGAACGATGCTCGTCGAGCCCCTCGCGCAGCGCCTTTCCACTCTCTGCAAGCTGCTTCGTGCTCTCGTTGAGATTCTCGAGGAAGGTCTCGTGGGCATGCGCCAGCGAGGACACCAGCTGCGGAATGCTCTCCGCCTTCTCCAGCAACTTGTCGGTGCCGGCGTGCTTGCTGTCGTTGAGCTTCGGCAGGACCTTCTCGTTGCAGAAGGCGTCGATGATCGTGAGCGTCTCGTCCTCACGCTTCTGCACGGCTGCCATCGGAAAGCTCATCAGGATGCTGAGAATCAGGCCGAGCAGGGTCGTGTCGAAGGCCAGGCCGAGACCGCCGGTGAGACTGTTGATCGCTGCCTTGAGAGCCTCGGGATCGGAATTGTCTCCCATCGAGAGCGAGCCGACCGCCGTCGAGAGGCCGATCACCGTCCCGATGAAACCCAGGATCGGAATCGCCCAAAGGAAGACCTTGATCAGGGCGTAAGAGCCGGTCGAGCGGTTGGCATCGAGCTCCGACTGGGTGTTCAGGAAAGTCGCGACTTCGGTGTTGTTCGGGCGCGCCTCGAAGAGTTCGAGCGCCTTGCGGATGCGGTTCACGATCAGGCTGTCCCGCAGGCTCAGGGGCACCTTGTAGATGTTGTCGATGAAGCCGGAGACGGTCTGGCGGTTGATTTCCCGTCCCAGCCGCTGCGGAAAGAGGTCGAGCAGCGCCGCGCGTTCCTGACGCTGGTTCATCCGCCACTTCATCGCGAGGATGGCCAGCCCCCAGAAGAAGAGGAAAGTCTCGGCGTAGTTGACCCACCCGCGGTCGAGGAAGATCCCGCCCAGGCGCGTGTCCCGGAAGGGAACCATCAGCACCAGGAAGACCGCCGTGACCCCGATCCCGATGCCCAGGCTGGCTCCGAAGTTCGGATTGGCGTGATCCTTCTCGTGCCAGCCCTCGCGCTCCGGCCTGGTCGGCTCTCCACCGGTCGATGCCTTTTCTTCCGGAGGCGAGACGGTCAGCTTGCCCTTGCAGGCGGGACATTGGACGGTTTGGCCAAAATGTTCCGGCGCAATGTCGAGGCCGGTTTGACAGTGGGGGCAGTTGATGAGCATGGCTTCGAGGTGGCGTCCTCTAGGGAACGCGATGGTTCTCGCAGGGACGGCGTTCCGTCACAAGAAGTTAACACCCGCGGCTCCCGCTCCCAGGTTCCCCGTCGCCCGCGGTCATCATTCCCTCGAAGACCCAACCGCGGGGAGTCGAAACTTCCGGACGATGAAGGCCTACCCCCGCCTTTCACTCCGGAATGCTCCCGGCGTCACGCCCACCTCGCGCTTGAAGGCGGTGGTGAAGTAGTGGACCGAGGAAAAGCCACACTCGATCGCCACCTCGGTCACGGTCCGCTTCGCGCTGCCCAGCAGCCGCTTTGCTTCATCCATCCGGAGCTTCGTTTGCAGCGCGTGAAGGGTCATCCCCGTCTCCCGCCGGAACCGCATCTCAAGGGTCCGCCGCGACACGCCGGCGAGCCGCGCAAGTTCCGCCACGCCGAGCGTTCGTCCCGCGGACTCTCCAAGCAGGTGAATGACCTTGGCCACCACTGGATCACGGCTCCCCGCCACCCCCGTGCTCTCGCGCCGGACCACTCCCACCGGCGGCACCCGGCGGATCGAGCAGCTTCGCGCCTCCCCGATAATCATCCGGTGGAGCAGCCCGGCCGCCTCGTAACCCTGCTGCCAGAAGTCCGGCACGATCCCCGTGAACGGGACCGGCGCGAGTTCGGCGTTCCGCTGCGGATCCTTGTCGACCACGATCATCGCCAGGTCCTGCGGCACCCTCACCCCCCGCTGCACCAGCAGGTCGAGCAAGTCGATCATCCCCCCGGCATGGGGAAGGAAGAGCCCGCACGGAAACCGCAGGGCCGCCACGGCGTTCGCCAACCCCTCCACCGCCGACGTCCAGTCGACCCCCTTTCGCCCCGGCGGGAGATCGATGAACTCCAGCCCCTCGCGCCTCGCGCCAACCCGCAGTCCCCGATAGGCACGCCAGTCGATGCTGCTCCGCACGCCGTTCCTTCCGACCACCCGGCTGAGCCCGAGCCGCCGGAACTCCTCGGCCGCCAGCACCCCGCACGCCGCATAATCGCACTCGACCCGCGGCAACGCGCGCTCCGCGAACCAACCACTGAGGTGCACCATCGGCACCCCGAGCGCTGCCGCCCGCAGGTAGGCGCTTTCCATATCCACCAGGTGCACCAGCACGCCATCCCAGCCCGGATGCTCGGGCATCCAGTCCGCCCGAACGCTCCACCGCGCATCCAGCCGCAAGCCATGCTGGCGCGCATACGCCCCCGCACCGTCGATGATCGCCGGCATCAAGAAATCCATCAGCAACCCGACAACCGGCACCCTGCCCATGCGGTGCTTTTCCCAGCTTTCGGACGACTGCGCAATTTCAAACCAGAATCACGCAAGATCGAAAAGACAGAGGCCCGATTCCTGATACGCTCACCGGATCATGAAAATGCCCAACCGTTTGCTCTTGTCCGCCATCGTCGCCCACCTCGTGGTCACCGCCCCGGCGGCCGAACTTGCCCTGGAGCCATTCAACGGGACGGCAGGCACCCCGCTCTCCGGCACCGGTGGGGGCACGGGGTGGGCCGCGGCCAGCACCTGGAGCGGGCCCTCCGCCACCACCTACTCGACGGGCAACGCGTTCATCGCATCCGGCACCAACTCGGTTGGTGTCGTCACCTCTTCCGATCAGTCCGCCGCGCTCACGAGCGGCAACGACCATGCCCGGACGCTCGGCGCCGTCTACACCGTCGGAAACGACACGGGAGCCGGAGAATACCCGGTGCTCTATTTGTCCTTCCTTCTCGAAAATCCGGGACCCATTGCCGCTGGACATGCCCACAACGTCCGCCTCCGCACCGGCACGACCGATGTCCTGACCTTCGGCAAGAGGATCAACGCCCGCTGGGTCCTCGAGGACAGTGATCAGACGGTCAACTTCACGACCAACACCGGCAGCTCGAATCTCGGCAACTGGTTTGCCGTCGTGAAACTCGAATACGACGGCACCGACACGGTCGTCACCGGATACCTCGCCGAGGACTCCGATGCCAACCTCGACCTCACCAACCTCGCAAGCTATGCCCGCACCGGCAGCGTCACCATCCCGGGCAAGGCCAGTTTCGACTCGGTCTACATCGAGTCCCACAACACCTCCTCGGCGAAGGTCGACGAGATCCGCATCGGCGACGATCTGGCGAACGTGAGTGCCACTCCCGATCCCCTGCTGGTCGTCGACGACCCCGCCACGTTCACGACCGCGGACACGGCCACCGATCTCGATCTCGCATTGTCGAACGCCGGGGCGACCAACGACCTGACGATCACGGCCGTCACGCCGGGCGGCACCGACGGGTCCGCGCTCTCCGTCGATCCACTCGACCTGCCGCTGACCATTCCAGTTGGTGGAGACGACATCCTCCCCATCACCTTCACTCCTTTCGGCACCTATCAGGCCAGCTATTCCGCCACCCTTGAAATCGTCTCGAATGAGTCCGCTTCGCCCAGGACCATCAACATCGACATCTCGAACAACCCGGACCCCTGGATCCAGGCCGCCGCCACGGTAAATCTTTCCAACAACGGGGCCGCCGATTCCTATTCGATCCCCGTTTCCAACATCGGTGTGAACGAAACGCTCAACATCTCGGGCGTCACCGTCGATGGACCGGATGCAGAGACCGTCTCCGGACTGACCTTCCCCGCCGCAATCGACCCCGGACTCTCCGGCAACATCGACTTCACTTTCACCCCCGACCTCGGTCTCGGGGCCTACGACTTCACGCTGACCGTTGCCTCCGACGATCCGGCCACTCCGTCCACGCTCATCAACGTTACCGTCACGGTCGCCGAACCGCTGATCTCGGTCGCCATCGGAACCCTGGATTTCGGACTCCTCGCCAACAATCCGGGACCGGTTGATCTGCCGGTCACGATCACCAACACGGGGGGAACCCTCGACCTGAACATCAGCAACACCACGGCCATCACCGGCAGTGGAACCTTCAGCATCCTGTCCCCGGCCCTTCCGGTCGCCATCAGCCCCGGCGGCAGCACCGACCTCGTCGTCCGCTTCGACCCCGGGACTGCGGGTGGTCGTTTCTCCGGAACGCTCACGATTCAGTCGGATGACAGCAACAGCACCGTTCCCACCGTCGCTCTGGAGGCCTTCGTCGATCCTGCCGGCACCGTCGTGTCGCGCTTCGACTTCGACCCGAACCAGCAAAGCGGCACCGTCGTCGATGTCGACGGATCGAGCCAGACCGCCTGGACCACCGGTGATTTCGTCGATGAGGCCACCGGCACCGGTGCCATCGGTGCCAGCAACCAAGCCACCGCAAACCGCGACCGCACTCCCGGCTTGAACGGAACCTACCTCAACTTCTCGTGCGCCCGCGAAAGCGACGCCCAGACGCCCGTGCTCGCGGGCGGCAACAACGAGTCCACCTGGACCACCTTCACCGTCACGCCGGATGCCGGCGGCGGCGAGATCGACTTCACCGGCGGCGCCGCAGTGGTCGACACCTACGCCAACACCGACCAGGGCTCCAACACCGCCGCCGACTGGACGCTCTACTATTCTACCGACGGCGGCACTAGCTGGACCTCGCTCGGCACCCAGACGGGGCAGGCGACCGCGGTCAACGGCACCTTCGGCCCCCTTGGACTGAGCTGGGACCTCACTCCGGTCGGCATCCGCACCGCACCGGTCGACTTCATCCTCGACCCGGTGGCGACCGGCGCCACCAACGGGATCACCAGCCAGCGCGGGGTCGGCTTCGACAACCTCGTGATCACCGCCGGCTCGGTCACTCCCGGCGCGGCGAACTTCGCCAGTTGGGCCTCCGGCTTCGGCATTCCGAACGACCCGGACTACGACGGCTCCGACTTCGACGGCATCCCGGCCCTCGTGGAATACGCGCTGGGCCTCTCGCCCCTCGTCGCGGAGGGCTCGCCCGGCACACTGACCGGTGGGGTGCTGAGCTTCTCCAAGGGAACAGAAGCCGTGACCAACGGCGACATCACCTATGCCATCGAGGAATCCGACGATCTCGGCGTCGGTGATGCGTGGGATACCGTCACCCCGGATGTGAACGACGCGAGCGAGATTTCCTACACCCTGCCGATCGGCCAGCCCCGGATCTTCGCACGGCTGGCCGTGACGCAGAATCCCTGAGCCAATCCGTCGGACCGACGGAGTCGACGTCACCCGGGCACCGATCCGTCGGCTCCCTTGCATGAATCCGGTTCTCGCCATTCTCCGTCGACCTTTGTGTGCCGCGCTCGGCATGCTCTTGACCGGGGCGGCCGAGTCGGCCAGC
This sequence comes from Haloferula sp. A504, assembly GCF_044385805.1. Classification (NCBI taxonomy): domain Bacteria; kingdom Pseudomonadati; phylum Verrucomicrobiota; class Verrucomicrobiia; order Verrucomicrobiales; family Verrucomicrobiaceae; genus Haloferula; species Haloferula sp. A504. The sequence goes on along the minus strand of NZ_JBISBU010000027.1, from coordinate 36,005 downwards.
CAACCCGAGCCGCCGGTCGAGATCATCGAGATCGGCACATGGAACATTGAGATCTTCCTCGACAGCCCCAGCAGCGGCGTCGAGTTGATCCTGCGCGTCGGCACCATCTATCAGATCCAGACCTCCACCGACCTCGGGATCGTGGATCCGAGGACTGCGGTCGTCCCCGACATCAATGACCTTGATCGGATTCAGGACGAACTACCCCCGGGTGGAAGCCGTCGCTTCGCCCGCCTCGCCGTCACCCCATGACCCGCACCCCGATGCTCCTGCTCCTGATGACCTGCGGGCTTCATGCCGATGCCGGCCCCGTTCTGCTCGATCCACCCGTCGAGTTCCCGTCGGCCGGACCCGGGTCGCCCTCCCTCGTCCGCTATCTCGGCCAGCCCGCGAAGGACGGCCGCATTGATCTCACCGCCACCAACGGCTTCTTCGACCGCTGCTTCCGCGCCGAAGACCAAGGCCCCGTGCTGCCCGGCGACGAGGGGCTGATCTCCGCGGCCTTCGACCACCTCCGCGGGTCCGGGTCGGGCGGCGGCACCGCCCGCTGGCACCTGTGGTGTCCCGAGCCCGGCGAGTTCCACGCCACCTTCCACCTCACCGTGCCCACCACCGACAACGGTCACCAGTGGACGATCCGTTTCGACGGCCAGTCGCAGACCTTCACCGCAAGCCCGGAGGCCCGACCATCTCTCACCTTCCACGTCACCCGGCCCGGCACGCACGTCATGACGATCGATGCCACCGCAACCCCGCCGCCGCCCGGCACCCGGATCCATTTCGTCACCCTCGACGGTCCGGCCATCGCCAGCGTCCACCTGCTGCGCGCCCGCTGGCGCCCGGCGGCCGTCCACCAGAGCTTCGAGGCCCCGCCGGAATGCGGGCAACCCAACCTGTGGGTCTTCGAAACCCGCGCCGTCGCCGCACCCCCGAGCTACTCGCCGCTCACCACCCCGTTTGGCTACTACGGAACCAGTTTCAACGCGGAAGGCAAGGTATCGCCCGGGGCTTCGTTCAACTTCTCCATGTGGCTGGCACGCCGCGGTGCCGAGCACCCCCCGCCGATCGACCGCATGCCTCGGATCCTCGCCACTGGACTTCCGGACGCCACGTTCGGATGGTTCTCGCACGAGGGCACCGGCGTGAAACTACGCGGTGCCGTCGCCTACCCGGATGGTGCCGACCGCACGATCCAGGCCCTGCGGGTCGAGCATGCCGATGGTCTGTGGACCTACTACGGCTACTTCTACGACGAGGGCGCGGAGCGCTGGAAACTCTTCGCGGCCGGACGCCAGCTGGCGAAGTTCGGTCGGGCTCCCGACCCCTCCCACGACCTTCTCCGCCGCACCGGGTCGTTCTGCGAGATTCCCGGGCCACCCGCCCGCGAGCGCTCCGGCGACCTCGTCCGGGTGATCAAGCGCCGTGGCTGGTTCCTCGGTCCCGACCGCATTCCTCACCGCGCCGTCATGAGCGCGCCCCGGACCGGAAGAACCAAACCTCTCGCGCGACCTCAGAGGACCTACTACGCGGACGACTATCAGACGCAGGGCTGGATGGTCATGGCCACCGGCGGCATCGAACACTTTCTTCCCACTCCCCCCGGCGACGCCCCTACCGCGGACACACCGGAACAGACGGCACCCCTCCCCGACTATCTTGCGCCCGAAAAGCTTGCCCAACTCGACTCGCTCCCCGTGCGCTTCGGAGAGCCCGCGGTGACAGGGATCTCAACCAGCCGTGCCGTCATCGACTATCCGCTGACTGAGACCGGCCCGAATTCCAAGGCGAGCCTCTACTACGGTACCATCGACGCCATCACCTACCCTGCCACGAAGATCAACGGGGGCTCTCCCGCGGTTCGGGAGATGTTCGCACCCGAGCGCACCTGGCAGCACGCGACTCCGTCCGCTCCCGTCAACGCAGGTCCGAACCGTTTCCAACTTGATCAACTCAAACCCGACACGACCTATCACTTCCGCCTGCGGGTGGAGCACGATCACGGCAAGAGCTGGGACTTCCGATCGGCAAGCTTCCGCACCCGACCGTGAAGGACCCATTCGCTGAAGAATTCAAATTCATGAAAGTCCGATCCATTCACCTCACGGCCGTGTTCCTGCTCGGTCTCGCCTGCCTCGGCCCTCCGGCCGCCGCCGCTCCGAGAAACGTCGTCTTCATCCTCGCCGACGACCTCGGCTGGGGGGAACTCGGCTGCTACGGACAGCAGAAGATCCGCACCCCGCACATCGACCGGCTCGCCGCCGAGGGAACCCGCTTCACCCGCCACTATTCCGGAGCTCCGGTCTGCGCGCCCGCGCGCTGCGTCCTGCTCACCGGAAAGCACCTCGGGCACGCCGAAATCCGAGGCAACCGGCAGGCGCACCTTTCGTTCCCCCGATTCAAGGAAGGCCAGCATCCCATCTCGTCTGCGACCGTGACCCTCGCCGAGGTGTTCCGCGACGCCGGGTTTGCCACGGGAGCCATGGGCAAGTGGGGACTGGGTCCGGTCGACTCGACGGGCGACCCCAATTCCCAGGGCTTCGACCTGTTCTTCGGCTACAACTGCCAGGCCGTCGCGCATTCGTTCTATCCGAGGTTCCTGTGGCGGAACGACCGGCAGGTCGAGATCAACCCACATCCGATTCCCGGACACGGCAAGCAAGCGGAGGGCGAGGTGAAGATGGAGGACTGGATTGGCGAAACCTATGCCTCCATCCCGATCCGCGAGGCGGCACTCAAGTTCATCCGCGACAACAAGGACCGGCGCTTTTTCCTCTACCTTCCCTTCACCGAACCCCATGTCGCCATGCACCCGCCCGTCGGGTCGGTCGACGAGTACCCAGAGGAATGGGACGACCGTCCCTACCGCGGCCAGTGTGCCTACCTGCCGCACCCGCGGCCCCGGGCCGGATATGCCGCGATGATCTCGGATCTCGACCGACACGTCGGAGACGTGGTCAATGAACTGAGAGGCACCGGCATCCTCGATGAAACCCTGATCATCTTCACCTCCGACAACGGCACTACCCATCGCTGCCGCAACGGGGAAGAGAAGCAGTTCGGCATCGGCGGGGTCGACGCCGACTTCTTCCACTCCACCGGCGGCCTGCGCGGCTTCAAGGGAAGCGTCTATGAAGGCGGCCTGCGGGTCCCCATGATCGCCCGCCTTCCCGGGACCGTGCCGGCCGGTGCCACCAACGATGTGCCCTCGTATTTCGCCGACTGGTTCCCCACGCTCTGCTCCGCCTTCGGGCTCGAGAACACGACGGCGCACGATGGCGATGACCTGTGGCCCGTGATCGGCGGCAAGGCTTCCTCGAAACCGCGCAAGCCGATGGTCTGGGTCTATCCGGAGTACGGTGGCCAGGTCGCCGTCAACTTCGGCGAGATGAAGGTCGTCCGGCAACGACTGAACTCCCGCAATCCCGGACCCTGGGAGGTCTACGACCTCGCCAAGGACCCAGCTGAAACCACCAACATCGCCGACGAGAACCCTGAAATCGTCGCCAAGGCCGTGGCCGTCCTCAAGAGGGAGACGAACGCGAACGACCTCTTTCCCCTGACCATTCCGGGGGTGAACGACTGAGGCCCGGGAGCACCGGGGTGGAGCCGGATTGGAGCCACGAGCCGAAATAACCCCTCGATCCACGCCTTGGATCGGCATAAAAACCGGCAACCCATCCGATCAAACAGACCATCGCGCTCCCCCGATGGTCTGGATCACCATTTTCCGCACCCGTGGAACCGCTCACCCTCACCACCTTTGTTCTCTTCTTCGTCATCGTCGTCGGCTTCTCGATGTGGAAGAGCCGACGCCGGCCCGGGGTCGCCGAGGACGAATCCGGATACTTCCTCGGCGGACGTTCGCTGACCTGGCCCATCATCGGCATTTCCATCGTCGCGGCGAACATCTCGTCGGAGCAGATGGTCGGCATGGCCGGTGCCGGCGCCGCCAACCAGGGCCTCGCGGTTGCCGCCTGGCAGCTGATGGGCTCGGTGTTCATCGCGATCATCGCGATCACGCTGCTGCCAAAGTTTCTCCGGGCCGGGATCTACACCATGCCCGAGTTCCTCGAGTACCGCTACGATGCGCTCACCCGCAGCGTGATGGCCTTCCTGACGGTGGTCATCTACGTCGGCGTGCTGCTCACCGCGGTCCTCTACACCGGGGCCACCGCCCTCAAGATCCTCGTCGGCATCGAAATGGGAGTCGGGGTCTGGATCATCGGCGCGATCGGCACGCTCTACGCCGCGACCGGCGGACTCAAGGCCATCGCCTACGCCGACCTCATCCAGGGTCTCGCGCTGCTGATCGGCGGAATGGTGATCTTCTTCCTCGGCCTCAACGCCTCCGGCGGCTGGGAGGATTTCTCCACCCAGAATGCGGACAAGCTGAAGCTGCTGCTGTTCAAGGGTCACCCGGGCTATGACGAGCTGCCCTGGCACACGGTATTCAGCAGCATGTGGATCGTGATGCTCTACTACTGCGGCCTGAACCAGTTCATCGTGCAGCGAAACCTCGCCGCCAAGACCCTTAAAGACGGCCAACTTGGGATGGTTTTCGCCGGGGCGCTGTGGCTGCTGGTTCCCTTCGCCATCGTCATGCCCGGGATCATGGCCGCGAACCTCTTCCCGGAACAGATCGCCCAGAAGGCCGACGGTGCCTACCCGATCCTGATCCGCGAGCTCGTCGGACCGGGCCTGCGGGGCTTCATCTTTGCCGCCATCGCGGGCGCCATCGTGTCCACCCTCGCCTCGCTGCTCAACTCGTCGTCCACCATCGCCTCCATCGACATCTATCAGCGGCTGATTCGCCCGAAAGCTTCGCAGGGGTCGATCGTCCTGCTCGGGCGCATCCTCACGGTGGTCTTCGTGATCATCGGCTGCATCACCGCCCCCCTTCTCACCGATGGGGTGTTCACCTTCATCCAGCAGTTCCAGGGGTTCATCTGGCCGGGTGTGGTCGCCGCCTTCCTCGGGGCCTTTCTGCTGCCACGGGCTCCGGCCATGGCAGGCTTCGTCGCGCTCATCCTCGGGCCGATCGCCTACTCCTTCTTCCAGATCGCAACGCAGCAGGGACTCTTCTCCAAGGTCCTCAAGGAGCCCTGGTTCGAAATGCACTACCTCACCCAGGTGCTGTGCTCGTTTGGGGTGGTTTTCGGAACCATGATCCTGCTCACGCTGATCAAGCCGCTTCCCGAACCCCGCAAGCTCCCGGTCCGCGACGACATCGCCCTCCAAACCGAACCCGTCGTCAAGATCGCCGCCTTCGCGGTCATCGCCGGCGTCGCCGCCCTCTTCCTCATCTTCCGCTGACCGATTTCTGACTCCTGATCCCCGACCCCTGACTCCTGTGCCTGTCATTGCCCGCCTCGAACCCCGCGTCATTCCCACCTATCCGGTCGGTGCACCGGAAAGGAATCCCGTCTTCTTCGAGAAACGCGTCTATCAGGGCAGCAACGGCAAGGTCTATCCGGTGCCTTTCATCGACAAGGTCCACGACGACCCCGTCGACATCACTTACCAGTCGGCGCTCCTTGAGAACGACTACGTCCGACTCGTGATGCTGCCCGAGATCGGCGGACGAATCTTCCTCGGTCAGGACAAGACCAACGCCGACTACGACTTCTTCTACCGTCAGGATGTCATCAAGCCGGCGCTGGTCGGCCTCGCAGGCCCCTGGATCTCCGGCGGGGTCGAGTTCAACTGGCCGCAGCACCACCGGCCCGGCACCTTCATGCCGGCCGATGTCCACATCGAGGACGAGGGCGACGGCGCGTTCACGGTCTGGATGTCCGAGCACGACCCGATCCACCGCCTCAAGGGCATGCACGGCATCCGCCTGCGGCCCGGTTCGTCGCGGGTCGAACTGCGGGCCCGGCTCTACAACCGCACCCCCTTCGTCCACACCTTCCTGTGGTGGGCCAACGTTGCCGCCCGCGTGCACGACCAGTACCAGTCCTTTTTCCCGCCCGACGTCCACTACGTCGCCGATCATGCGGTGCGGGCGATGTCATCCTTCCCGGTCGCGGAGAATCCCTACTACGGCATCGACTACCAGAACCGTCCCGGCTCCAACGACCTGTCGTGGTACAAGAACATCCCGGTGCCGACCTCCTACATGGTCTGCCAGACGGCATTCGACTTCTTCGGCGGTTACGATTTCTCGAAGAACGGCGGCTTCGTCCACGTCGCCAACCGCCACATCGCTCCCGGGAAGAAGCAGTGGACCTGGGGCAACGACCGCTTCGGCTACGCATGGGACCGCGAGCTGACCGATGCCAACGGTCCCTACGTCGAACTCATGGCCGGCGTCTACACCGACAACCAGCCGGACTTCTCCTACCTTCTTCCCTACGAAACCAAGACCTTCTCCCAGTCGTGGTGGCCGATCCAGAACATCGGCCCGGTCCAGCAGGCCAACGAACGGGCCGCACTCGCCCTCTCGATCCGCGAGGACCGGCGCATTAAACTCGGCCTCTGCGTCTCCGAGCCCTTCGAGGGCGAACTCCTGCTTTCGAGAAACGGCGAGACCGTCGCACTCATCCCCATCGATCTCGAACCCGGAGATTCCTTCGAGAACGCCGACACCCCCTTCGCCGGCGAGAACGCCCACGAGTTGGTGGCCGAGTTGCGCGACACCAGCGGGGCGCTCCTGCTGGCCTACCGGCCGGTGGAGGTTTCCACCCTTGCCCGCGACCGCACGGTCGCGACCGAGCCGGCCGCGCCGGCGGAGGTGACTTCGAATGATGAACTCTTCCTAACCGGCGAGCACCTCGAGCAGTACCGCCACCCGACCCGTTCGCCCGAGCCCTACTGGGAAGAGGCCCTGCGCCGCGATCCCGGCGACGCCCGCTGCCACACCGCCCTCGGCAAGCGCGCCCTGCTGCGGGGGGAGTTCTCGCAGGCCTGCGATCACTTCGAGGCCGCCGTGGCCCGGCTCACCAGCCGCCATCCCAATCCGGTCACCGGCGAGGCGCACTATCACCTCGGCCTCGCGCTGCGATTCCTCGGCGACGAGCACCGGGCTTACGCGGCTTTCTACAAGGCCACCTGGAACTACGAGTGGCGCAGTGGCTCCTACTACCAGCTTGCAACCCTCGACTGCCGGCGCGGCGACTGGACGGCCGCCCTTGAGCACCTCGACGACTCGCTCGCTGCGAATCGCGACCACCAGAAGGCGTCCACGCTCAAGGCCCTCGTCCTCGGGAAGCTCGGAAGCCGCGACGACGCCATGGATCTCCTTGAGTCCGTGCTCGCGACCGACCCACTCGACCACTGGGCGCAAGTGGCAGCGGATTTCATCCGCCAGGCCAAGATCACGACCCCCACCAACTCCCGCAACGACGCCCAAACCATCCTCGACCTCGCCTTCGACTTCTCCGAAGCCGGTTTCCGCGACGAGGCCATCGCCCTCCTCGACGCGCACCACGATACTCCGGTCGATCCCGTCGCGGTTCCCAATCCGCTCGAGCGCAGCCCCATGACCCACTACGTCCGCGCCTGGCTCAGTGGTCAGCCCGATGACCTCGCCGCCGCTCGCGCGCAATCCGCCGATCACTTCTTCCCTTCCCGCTTGGAGGAGATGGAGGTCCTCGAATGGGCTGTGGCCGGGGCTTCCAGCCCCGTCGCCCACCCATCTGAAATGGCTACGGGGCTGGAAGCCCCGGCCACATCCAGCCCCACCTTCACCCCAACCTACCTCGCTCAGGAGGGCGAGGTGGAGAAATACCGCAACTGCCTGCCCCACTGGCAAAAGCCGAATGCGACCTACGCGGTGACCTTCCGCCTCGCCGACTCGCTGGCTCAGTCAGTCCTGCAGGCCTACAGGCTGCAAAAGGAAGCGCTCGAGCACCAACTCAAGGCCGCGCGGGCCAAGCAAAACACTCCCCTTGTCCATGCCTTCGAACAACGACTCGATGACCTCTACCGCGATCACATCGAGGCGGCCCTCGACCAGGGAACAGGCGCCTGCCACCTCCGCGACCCGCGTGTCGCCCAAGTCGTCGCCGACGCCATTCGGCACTTCGACGGGATCCGCTACGACCTCGCGGCCTGGTGCGTGATGCCGAACCACGTGCACCTCATCCTCCGTCCGCTCGGCGAACACCCGCTGCAGGACATCCTCGCCAGTATCAAATCCTACTCCGCGCAGCAGGCAAACCAACTCCTTGGACGGAGCGGTGCCTTCTGGAAGAGCGAGAGCTACGACCACATCATCCGCGACTCCAAGGATTTCTGGAATCAACTGGCCTACCTGAAGCGCAATCCCGGGGTCGCCAAGCTCGGTGACTGGCCCTGGATCGATGCGAAACCGGTAGCATCGGAGGTGGCCGGGCCTTCCAGGCCCGTCGCCCCTCCCTCTGAAATGGCGACGGGACTGGAAGCCCCGGCCACATCCCCAGACCCCCTCGCGGCCTACGGTCTCGGCAACCTGCTCTTCGACAAGCGCCGTCATGCCGATGCCATTTCCGCCTGGGAGCGCGCCCTTGCCGACGGTTCTTCGATCCCCCAGGTCCAGCGCAACCTCGGCATCGCCATCTGGAACCTGCATCGCGACGGCGAACGCGCCGCGGCCTGCTACTCGCAAGCCCGGAAACTCGACCCCGACGACGCCCGGCTCGTCAGCGAATCCGACCAACTCGCCAAGAAACGCAACCGCCCGATCGAGGAACGCCTCGCGTTTCTCGAAGCCCACCGTGAGCTGGTGCTCAAACGCGACGACGCCACGGTCGAACTCGCAAGCCTGCTCAACCTCAGCGGTCGACCGCAGGAAGCGCTCGATCTCCTTCTTTCGCGTCGATTCCACCCTTGGGAGGGCGGCGAGGGGGCGGTGCTGCGCCAGTACACCCTTGCCCGCCTCCTTCTCGGTCAACAGGCACTCGACCAAGGCGGGGCCGAAGAGGCCCACCGCCAGTTCTCCCTCGCGATGGAGACGCCGGACTCGCTCGGCGAGGCGTATCACCCGCTCCAGGCCAAGGCTGATGTCAACTACTGGACCGGCCGTAGTCTGAAAGCCCTAGGACGGTATGAGGAGGCCACCGCCGCGTTCGAGGCCTGCGCCTCGGAGTCCGGCGACTTCACCGAAATGGCCGTCGCCGAACACTCACCCCTGTCGTGGTTCCGGGGCCTCGCCCTGCGCGAACTCGGGCGCGAAGAGGAAGCCCTCGCGGTTTTCCGCAGCATGCTGGAATATGCCGGAGCACAAAAGAACAAGCCGGCAACCATCGACTACTTCGCCACCAGCCTGCCGAACCTCCTGGTCTTCGAGGAAGACCTCCAGGCGCGACGGGACGCGGAAGCTGAGTTGCTCGCCGCGCTCGCCCATGACGGTCTGGGTGAATCCGATGCAGCACTTGATGCCATCGACCGGGTGACGAAATTCGATCGTTCGCAACCTGAGGCCGTCACCCTGCGTAAGAGTCTCCCATCCGGCTGATTCCCTGACAGATCCCTCTGCCCATCACCCCGGAAACGCACCATGAAACGCTTGCTACTCCTTGCCCTGCTCGTCGCCTCCGCCCACGCCGCCGACACGCTCCCCCTCGCCGGCGAGTGGCGCTTCCAACTCGATCCCGACAACACCGGGATCGGAGAGAAATGGCAGACCCAGGCACTCGATGACACCATCCCGCTGCCCGGGACGACCGATGAGGCGAAGAAAGGAATCGAGCGCGACGAGCATCCCATCGACCGGCTCGCCCGTCCCTGGTACTGGAAAGGCGCCGCCTGGTATCAGCGGGACTTCACCCTCCCCGACGACTGGTCCGGCAAGCGCGTCACGCTTTTCCTTGAGCGCACCAAGAACTGCCAGGTCTGGATCAACGATACCTATGCCGGCTGGGACGACACGCTCAGCGCCCCGCACATCCACGACCTGACCCCGGGAATCCGGCGCGGCCGCAACACCATTACCCTGCTGGTCGACAACTCGAAGCTGCCGCCGGTCGGCCCCTCGCACCAGGTCGACGAACGCACCCAGACGAACTGGAACGGCGTGGTCGGAAGCATCGAGCTTCGTGCCGACGACCCGGTTTGGATCGAAGATGTCCAGGTCTATCCCGACGCCGCGAAACGGGAGGCGAAGGTCCGGGTCATCATCCGCAACGCCACCAGTCAGCCGGCCGCCGGCGAGCTGAAGCTCAAGTGCCGCAGCGACAACGTCGAGGTAGCCGACGAGTTCGCTCCGATGACGCTCGAGGTCGAAATCAAGGAGAAGGAGAAGGTCCTGGAGTTCACCTACCAACCCGGCGGCGATGTCCCGCTGTGGGATGAATTCAATCCGGTGATGCTGAAGCTCGACCTCGAGCTGTCCACCATCGCCGGCAGCGCCGAGACACGGGATGCGCAATCGGTCCGCTTCGGCATGCGTGACTTCACCGCCGACTACAACCAACTGAAGAACAACGGCACCGCGATCTTCCTGCGCGGCCGGCTCGACTGTGCCAACTACCCGTTGACCGGCTACGCGCCGATGGACAAGGCCGAATGGCTCCGGATTTACACGATCCTCCGGCAATGGGGCCTCAACCACGTCCGCTTCCACTCGTGGTGCCCGCCGAAGGCCGCCTTCGAGGCCGCCGACGAGCTGGGCCTCTACCTCCAGCCCGAGCTGCCGAACAAACGCAGCGGCTTCAATGCCCCGGAAGACCAGAATGCCGCCTACCGCAACATCGACCGGCTCGACGTCGAGACCACGGACACCGAGACCAACCTCTACGACTACGGCAAGCGCGAGGGAGAGTTGATCCTCCGCGAGTTCGGCAATCACCCGTCGTTCGTCATGTTCACCCTCGGCAACGAACTCGGTCGCAACCAGGGGATGTTCGACCTGGTCGAGCACTTCAAGCAGACCGACCCGCGCCATCTCTACGCCCAGGGGGCGAACAACATGCACTGGAAACCCAGTCTCGCGGAGGGTGACGACTTCTGGGTCACCGGCAAGGTCGGCGACGACATCCGCCCGATCCGTGGCTCGTTCTACATCCACGACTACCGTCACGGCTCGATCGACACCTTCCCTCCGGGGACGCTCGACGACTTCAGCGCCTCGATCCGGGGCGTGCCGGTTCCGCTGATCGGCCACGAAACCGGCCAGTACCAGGTTTATCCCGACTTCCGCGACATCGACAAATTCACCGGCGTGCTGAAAGGGCGCAACTACGAGATTTTCCGCGACCGCCTGGAGGAGGCCGGCATGCTCGACCAGGCGCAGGACTTCGTTCGAGCCTCCGGCGCGCTGGCCGCCCTCTGCTACCGCGAGGACATCGAAATGGCGCTGCGCACCCCCGGCTTCGGGGGCATTCAGCTCCTCGACATCATGGACTTCCCCGGCCAGAGCACCGCGCTCGTCGGCATGCTCAATGTCTTCATGGAATCCAAGGGGGTCATCGAAGCGGAAAAGTGGCGCGAATTCTGTTCGGAGACCGTCCCGCTGCTGCGGATCAAGAAGCACGCCTGGACCTCCGACGAGGTCCTCGTGGGGCGAATCGAGGTCGCCCACTACGGCCCGGAGGACCTTGCGGATGCCCGGATCCTCTGGACTCTCACCGACAGCGCGGGAAAGACGGTCTCCAGCCATCGCTTTGATCCCGTGGTGCTGCTCCGCGGCGAACTCAATGAGGTCGATTTCTTCCTTTGGCCGCTGGCCCAGATCAAGGGTCCGGAACGGCTCGACCTCACCCTCAGCATCGAAGGAACCCCCTACCGCAACAGCTATCCGATCTGGGTCTATCCACCGGAAGTCGATACCGAGCCGAGCGACGGCGTGATCGTCAGCCGTCGTTTCACCGACCCCAAGACCAAGGATCACCTCGCCAAGGGCGGAAAGGTCCTGCTGCTGCCGGAACTCGACTCCCTCCCCGAGAGCGTCGGCGGAGGTTTCCAGACCGAATTCTGGTCCCCGATGTTCGCCAAGAGTGCGCGCAAGCGGGGGCTTGAGGAACCTCCGGGCACGCTCGGCCACCTCTGCGATCCCGATCATCCGGCACTCGCCGCCTTCCCCACCGAGTTTCACAGCAACTGGCAGTGGTGGCACCTCGTGAAGCATTCGCGGCCGATCGTCCTCGACGACACCCCCGACGACTACCGGCCCATCGTCCAGGTCATCGACAACTTCGACCGAAACAACAAGCTCGGGCTGCTTTTCGAAACCAAGGTCGGCAAGGGCGCGATGCTCGTCTGCCCGATCGACCTGCCCGCCATTCAGGATCAGCCGGAAGGCCGCCAGTTCCTCCACGGCCTGTTACGATACCTCGAGTCCGACGACTTCGCTCCCGAGACGGAGCTTGATGGTGAACTGCTTGGCACGCTCTTCCCCGGATGAGCGCTGACCGTGTGAATTGACTCGACACTTCCCGTGCCTTCGAGCGAAGGCTTGGGGATGAGAGTTGGTCACCAATGCCGGCAGTGGATTGCTCGCCATGACAAACTGGACCGGATCTGGCGTTTCCTCGGCCGCCACCGACGCAAGCTGACCGGCTGCTTCGTCCTCGTCGCCCACCTGCTCGGTGCCCTCACTTCCGTGAAGGCCATCATGGAGACGCGCACCTCCCAGGGCGCGATCGCCTGGGCCATCTCGCTCAACACCATCCCCTACGTCGCGGTGCCCGCCTACTGGGTGTTCGGTCGCAGCAATTTCAACGGCTACGTCACCGCACGGCGCACCGAAAGAAGGCATTTCGAGGAATTCTGGGACGATTTCAGCGCCCGCCTGATGGAGCGGGATCTGATCGCAACACCCGAGCGAAAGGGTCCGTTCGTCACCGAACAACTCGCCAGCCTTCCCGCCACCAGTGGCAACGACGCCGAGTTGCTCGTCGACGGGGATGAAACCTTCCCGTCGATCCTCGAGGGCATCGCACGTGCGAAGCACTACGTGCTCGTCCAATTCTACATCGTCCGGGACGATCCGACCGGTCGCGAACTCAAGGACGCGTTGATTGCAAAGGCGAATGCCGGCGTCCGGTGCCTGTTCCTTTACGACGAAATCGGGAGCCGTCTCCCCGACAGCTACCTTGATCCGCTGGTGGCGGCGGGCGTCCAGGTCCGCCCCTTCAATACCACCCAGGGAGACGCCAACCGCTTTCAGATCAACTTCCGCAACCACCGCAAGATCGTCGTGGTCGATGGGACGGAAGCATGGGTTGGCGGTCTCAATGTCGGCGACGAATACAAGGGCCTCGACCCCGAGGTCGGCTTCTGGCGAGACACGCACATGCGCGTCGAGGGGCCGGTCGTGCAGAGTGTGCAGGTCTCTTTCGCCGAGGACTGGTACTGGGCCGCCAGGGAGATTCTCGACGAACTCAACTGGGATCCCCAGCGAGCCGCCAGCGGCGAGAATAAGCGGATGCTGTGCCTGCCGTCCGGCCCGGTCGACCCGCTCGAGACCTGCACCCTCTTCTTTCTTCACGCGATCAATGAAGCGGAAGAACGCCTGTGGATCGCCAGCCCCTATTTCGTCCCCGATCCGCAGTTCATCAGTGCCTTGCAACTCGCCGCACTGCGCGGCGTCGAGGTCCGCATCCTGATCCCCGACGAAGGTGACAGCACGATGGTCGACCTCTCCGCCTGGTCCTTTCTTCCCGAGCTTCACGACGCCGGGATCGAGGTTTACCGCTACACCAAGGGCTTCATGCATCACAAGGTGGTGGTGATTGACGACCGCTACTGCACGATCGGCACCGCCAACTTCGACAATCGTTCCTTCCGCCTGAACTTCGAGATCACGATGGGGGTCGATGACGAAGCCTTCACCGCCGAGGTTGCGGAGATGCTCGAGGAGGACTTCGCCAACTCCAGGCAGGTTGCGGTCGGCGAGTTCGATGACAAGAGCGCGTGGTTCCGCTTCTGGGCCCGGGTGTCCCGGCTCGCCGCCCCGGTCCAGTAGAAGGGGGCGACACAAGACACGAACGACTCCAAGACATTCACCTGAGGACCTTCCCGCCCTCTTCGTCAAGACCGGTGGTGGTGATCACCGTGACGCCGTTGAGCATGTCCGAACCTCTGCGAGACCGTGCCGCGGTGCCCCGGGTGGGGATGCGCGGTCGGCTTCCGCCAAAGCTGCTGCCGCCAAACCGAAAAGGAAAAGGGCCGAAGCGCCGACCCGGGGACCAAAACAGGGAATCATAAGGCAATCAAAGTTCTGGATTCAGACTCGCCCTTCCGGCACCCCGGAAATAATGACTCAAAACACCGGGAAAGTCCGCACGGGCGAAAGCAAGGCGGCCGACCCGGTGTTCCGGGCCGGCCGCAGGAAGTCGAGAAGCAGGGAATGCCCTACTTCTTGATCAATTCCGCCATCTTCTCACCCAGGGCCAGGCCCACGTTCATGTAGGTCTTGGCATTGCCGCCGTAGTGGCCGCTCGAGCTGCTCGGGGCGTCGAGCAGGGGCTTGGAGTAAACAAAGCCGATGTCGTCGCTGCTGTCGGCGAAGCTCTTCATGGCCTGCATGAGCTTGCCGTGACCGGACTCGGTGTCGCTTTCGTCGGTCTGACCGAGCGAGGCGCAGACGAAGGGTGCCTCGGGGGCGTTGAAGTCCTTGCGCAGGGCCGCAAGCAGGCGTCCGAGGTTCTTCTCATACTCGGCAACGTGCCCGGGATTGCGCATGTCCTTGTCGCCTTGCCACCAGATGATCCCGGCGAGTTCCCACTCCTTGGCGTCGGGATAGTAGGTGCCGAGGTCGTCGAGGATCTTCTTGGCGTTGGCGACGTCGTCGTCGTACTGCTTGCCGGCATACCATTGCAGCATGTCACCGCCTTCCTCATACTTGACGATCGTGCTGTCCTGCTTGCTCTTCACCGTTTCCTTGTATCCCGGATACTCCTTGCCGTCGTGGGAATAGCGGGGCGTTCCCGGAGGCAGCAGGTCCCAGCCGAGGCTGCGGTTGCCGATCGAGCTCTTGAGGATCATCACCGGGGCATCGATGGCGTTGCCGAGTTGGTGGCCGATGCCCATCTCGATGCCGATCTTGCCCTTGCCTTCCACCGTCATCCATTCGTTGCGGTAGACGCCCTTCCTTCCGGTCATCACGGAAACGTTGCGCACATCCTGACGGGTGCTCCAGCCGTCGCCGTCGGCGAGGAACGGGTAGGCCGACTTGAGTTCGTCGGAGACTTTACCGAACTCAAGGGTGTTCGACTGGCCCATGATCAGGAAGACCTGAACGGGCTTCGACATGTCGGCAGGCTTGCCGTCGGGAGCCGGCAGGTCGGCGGCTGTGGCCAGTCCCGCAAGAACGAGAGAGGCGGCTCCAATGATGTAATTCTTTTTCTTCATGGTTTGGCTTCGTGGTTGAAGTTACGAGGGGGCTTACACCGTGAAATTTGGTGAAATTTCATCAAACAGGGCCGTTCTTGGCGGATTCTTCGCGATCCCCCGGACATCCTGGCCAGCCTGGCTGCCTAGGGTGCCGTCCAGGCCCCGGCCTCAGCCTGTCGCTCCTAGAGGAAACCCCGCATCTTCGCAAGCGCCTGCTTGTAAGCGGGTTCCCCAGCGACATTCCGATTTTCCCGGAACCCGGATGATCAGCGGCACCCGGGTCGCCAGATGCATGGTGTTGTGCTTGCCCCAGAAGTCGTGCTCGCCGAGGTGCCACCCGTGATCGCCCCAGATCACGACAACCGTCTCTTCCGCGAGCCCGAGCTGGTCCAGTTCCGCCAGCACGTCACCGGTCAGCTTGTCGACGTAGCTCGTGCTGGCGTAGTAGCCATGGCGCATCATCCGGTGCCACGCGCCCGAATTCACTTCGTAGTCGGCGAGGTGATACGAACTGAACTCTCGACTCCCACGCAGGGCCTTGGGCGCGCCCTGCGGACGATGCCGGTTGCCGGCGATCTCGATCTTCTCGCGGTCATAGAGATCCCAGTAGCGCTTGGGCGCATAGAACGGGAGGTGCGGGCGGATGAATCCGCAGGCAAGGAAGAATGGCTTCCCCTGCTCCTTGAACCTCCGCAGGTCCTCGATCGTCTTCCGCGCGACAAGACCATCGGGGTAGGCGTCGTCCGCCACTTCGGGACCCTCGAAGATGCGTCCGCGCTGCTTGCTTTTCGAGAGTCTGCGCGTCGTTTCCGGATCGTGGCTCTGCATGTGGCTCATGCCGGGCTTCCACGGTTTCTCGCTCCAGCTCCGCTCCGCAGTGTCGTCGGTGTGGTGGAAGATCTTGCCATTGGAAACGGTCGCGTAGCCGGCCTTGCGGAACACCTCAGGCAGGGTCGCGACACCGGGTGTGTCCTTCTCCACATGGCACGCACCCACGAAACGGGTGGCGGTCGGCAGGATCCCCGTCATCAGGCAAGCCCGCGAGCCCATGCAGATCGGCACCTGGCAGTAGGCGCGATCAAACCTCAACGCCTCCGCCGCGAAGCGATCGATGTGCGGCGTCTGCACCTGCGGACTACCGTAGCACCCCAGTTCCGGCCGCAGGTCGTCGATGGCGATGAAGAGGACGTTCGGCCCGTCGGCGGCGAAGCCGGAAAGCACGGCCATCGCCCCGATCAGGACGCGGTGGATCAAGCTCATGAATGAAAGTCCAGCACCGCCGGGATCCGGGACCAAGTCCTAAGGCTCCGCCACCGGATCCTCATACCGGAAGTCGGAAAAGGCCTGGACCCTCGGAGCCCGGCGCTTTCCCTCGTCGTAGACGAAGACAATGCTGCGCGCCCGGGGATCGTGGTTCCACTGGCTTTCGATCAGGGGATGGGTGCGCTCGTCGCCGGGAACGCGGAAGTAGATCTCCACCGGATAGTTGCCGAGTTCCCGTGCCGGTTCCTTGACGAGCGCCATCTTCTTCGGCGGGAGTTCGAGGGACGCACGCCCAAGCGTGCCCTTCACGAATTTCGGGGTCAGGTTGAACCAGAGCATCTCACCGCGGCCGATGCGATCGTAGTTCGCATTCACCGCCTGCATCCTGAGCGGCACGACCTCGTTGGAGGGATCGCGGGAAATGAGCAGATAGAAGTCCCGCATGGCGGCCGGAATCGTGACGGCGGGTGAACCCTCCGGCACTTCCTCAATCCGGGAGACCGGCGAGGTCAGCAGTGTGATCCTAAGGTCCCCCGCGGGAAGCTCGTAGACCGGCGAAAGGCTCATGCGGGGGAACCTGACTTCCCGGCAGTTCGTTCCATCGAACAGGAAATACTTGCTTGCCGCCCGTTGAGGCCCGTTCAGGAAAAGGGTGCGGAAGGTGCGCTCCCGCTCCTGGGCTCCGAGGAGGGGGAAAAGCGTCAGGAGGATCAGGAGTATTCTCATAGTTGGGTGTACGCGGTCTTCGGGTGTCGGTTCTGCCGGTCTCCTGGCCCGCTAGACTTCCTCCGAGTTCAGCCAGCGGAAGGATAGGACCTTGAAGCGCCTTCCAAAGATCCGATTGGTCGCCGACAAGGGTTCGGTCGTGATGTCGGCGGCATCCTGAGGATCACAGTAATCGCGGGTTCGCTGAACCGTGGCCTCACACCACGCGCGCGCCTGCACGGTCCCGTCGGACGCCCGGGATTCACCATAGCCCCGGATGGTGAAGGTGTCGTCACGGGCGGAGAGAATCGGAGCAAGAGGACGCAGGATGTCCGCCTGGCGCGTCCACCCGGGCAGACCATAGGTATTGTGCCCCACGGCGGCTTCCGGGAAGACGTAACCCGAGTCCGCACCTCCGCCAAACGGATCGGCCACCGACTCGACCGATTCATTCTGCAGGGTCTCGAAGGGATTGAGGCTGGAGTTGTCAGCGAGGGCGTTAAGAGCTGCCTGGAGCGCCCCGGCCAGGGCGAGGTCCGTCTCACTGGAGAGCTGGCGGTTCACGAACTCCGAGAACGACAGGAAGGGCCCCCGGAGACGAACCTGCTCGACGATCTGCTCGGCGAGGTAATCCAGCCTGTCGTCGGAAAAGACGCGGTAGCCGGTGAACTCGGTGGTATCGGCATACTCTCCCGCGACCTGGGGCGGCTCGCCGGCCGCCCGGTCGCCGGCGACACTGGTGCGGCTGACGGCGTAGTCGGTCGCATCGGAGCGATCGATGGAACCGCGGGTCTCGGTGTAGGGGATCTCCTGATTCCGGGCATGGCCGAGCAGCGCCCGCCAGGCCTTCACCGAGGTGGAGTTCACGTTGAACATGCCTTCCACTTCGAGCCTGGAGGCGATCGTCTTCCATGAATCCGCGGGTTGAACCTCTTCCGAATAGATGTCTCCGGCTTCACCCTCGTCGCTCACCAGATCTTCAGGGATCGGTCGGTAGGCGCGGTTGGTGAGCGGATCGGAACCCGCCAGGAATTCGGTGTAGTTCTCCTCCAGGCTTTGACCGCTGGCGCTGCCGAAGCCCTCCGGCTCCGGAGCGATGGACGAGAAGAACCAGTCGTCGAAGAGGATCTGGTTCGCGCAATAGGAATCATCCTGCTGTTCGTTGTCGCGCCGATTGGCCCGGCTGTTGCCCGAGGTATTGACCACATTGTCCTTCGGGATGAGTGGAGACGCGTCCGAGTTGCCGACGATGTTCGCGGCATACGGCGGAGTCGGGTTCAATGCCCGGATCTGCATGTGGGTCAGGTCGCCCAGGGACGCAAGGGGCCGGGTGGGCAACTCGGCGGCAACGATTCGCGAGACCCCCTCGGCCTTGCGTACGCCGGTCACGATGTAGCTGCTGTCGCTTTGATTATCGACATTGGGGAGCATGTCGCCTCCTCCCGACGGATGCTCGACCACACTGAAGTCCCAGGGTGTGTTGAGGAGCGTGTCGTTGCCGGGATACTCGTCGGTGAACCTGGGCTCGCCGTTCGATGAGAAGAAGTCCACGACCGGATTGGCCTGGACGACTCCCTTGGTCGCGGTGGCCCGGTGATTGGCGATCCGGGAACCCAGCGTCATGGACAAAAAGGGCATCGGCGATCCGGCACACTGCGCGAGTGACGCCGATGCCAGCCCCTCGATCGGAGGATACAGGACATCCGCGTCCTCGTAGTCGTAGAAGATCTGAAACCAGCTGTGGGAGCGACCGGAGCCGAAACTGTCCACAAACCACTGATAGGCGCTGCCGCAGACGGGACGCCCGCCGTAATTCCGGGACGCCACATCAAACTTGGCATCGACCTCCATCACGGCTCCGCCGGAGAACGAGATCTTCTGCGGATCAGGGGGATTGTTCAGGTCAAACCGCCGATCCAGGCCGAAGTAGAACCCAACCCCGGTCCGAACTCCCGGCTGGAGATCAATCCTGATCCTCGATGTGCCGGTTTCATCCCTTCGATAATCCTAGGAAGGACTGAAAATCCGTGTTTCCCCCGGCTCCAGGATCATGGGGTTCTGGACGAGACTGAAGACCATGTCCGCAAACCACCCCCCTGCCTTGCCAAGGCATTTGCTCCGATAGTCACCCGAGGTTCCGCCATGCTGAACCGCCCAATACTCGTCGGGCAGACTCGCGCCACTCAACCGGTGATTCAGTGCCAGGGGCCATGTGTAAGCCGGACTGATCCTGAGGGTGCCATTGAAGGTCAGGCGGGTGTTGTAGGGATTCCACACCGTGACGTAAGGCGTGTAGAGGACGGCCGGACGGAATTTCCCGGAGGCCGCACCCGAGGTGGTGGCGTAGTGGGAGACCACCATCTGCAACCTGGCCATCTGGGGCAGCAGCCGGATGTTGTGGAAGGTCTCGTGCGCGTTCTCCGGGGTCCCGTTGTCCACCCAGCTCTGGTATTGGATGTTCGGAGCCCTCGAGGTGGTGGCCGACATCTGTTTGTAGAGGGTCGCGTAGCGCTGGATCTTGGCCCAACTGGCGATGGGGCCCCGGCGGGCCCAGAACTCCCTCAGGTTCGAAGCGCGGTAGTCGGCCCAGTGATACAGCATGCTGTTCGCCGGCCGGTAATCGGCATCGTTGGCCGGTCGCGTGTATTCGAGATGCTCGGTCGGGCTGAGTTTGTAGAACTCCAATCCGGAGGTGGGCTGGGCAGCCCAATTCTCGGTAAGCAGGGAAAGGTCCTTCCTCCAGCCGCCGGTGGCGACGTTCGTGAGCAGGCCGACCGAACCGGTGGAAAGATCATGGAAGCTCTGGGTCGGACTGATCGCATCGTCCGGGCCATCGGCGATGAAGCTTGCCGTGGGCAAGGTCACGGCCTTTTCGGCGAGTTCGGGATTGGTGAGAAGCGGCTCCAGGAAGAAGGGCCGGGGATCGGCCACGGCATGGCTGCGAATCCGGTCGGACCAATCCGCGGTCGAGCTTCGGCTCTCGTCGTAGGGTCGCGGCAGGCGGGCTTTCTGGTTCTCGCCCGAAACCCACCACGCGAAGGCCCCATCAGCCGCCACCTCCCGGGGCGGTAGATGCACTTGACGGCCGTCGGTCGAGGCCAGCGTTCCTTCTGCCAACAGGGCTGCTGTTCCGGGCGATGGGGTTTTCTGGACGAGCCCGGAAGCATCGTCGGGAGAGGATGTCTGCCCCGCCCCGGAAACCAGCCACGAAACGAATCGTCCGCCTTCGGAGGCGGCCTCGGTCTTGGAATCGTAATCCGGCACGGTCGGTCTCCCCTTGAGATTTCCGGTGGCTTGATTGTTGGACCCCTCCCAACTGCGCCAAACGCCGAGAAGTGGGGCCAGCTCCGCATCGAGGATGTCGGCGGGGGCCGTGACACGCGTGTCGGGGCCCGCGTGCTTCTGGAGTTCAGCCACGGCCATGACCAGCGCCAGACGGGCATTGGCGCGCGCCTCGGACTGGCTCGTGGCCCGGTCGGCGGTCCTCAGGCTCACCACCGAGAGATTCAGGATCCCGAGACACAACAACGATAGAAGCACCATCAGGCTGATAGTGACGATCAGCGAAAAACCTGAGCGGAGCCTCCGCTTTCGCCCTCCGATTACAATGTCCATACACCGTGGAATCTGTCGACAATCTTCCCGCCGACCGCTCAGCTCAACGAAAATAATCACCGCGACTAGCCTTCTCGAGAGGATAGAAGCCCTCGCTCGACATCCGTCCCGGCTCCCGGGCCCATGGACCGTTCGGACCGCTCCGATCCTACTCGGGCACGGGTGTATGGATCTTGAGGGTGGGAGGCGATTTCAGAGCCCCGATCAGCTTGGCCCCCTCGGCCAGCATTTTCTCGACCCTTTCGGGGTGGGCCCCGCTCAGATCACGAAGCTCCCCGGAATCCTCGGCAAGATTGAACAGCATCGGTGGCGAGGGCTCGGCCTTCTTCACGGCATCGCGATACTCCTTGAGGCGGCTGGTCTGCTCCTTGGTTTCCTGATCGGTTCCCGGTCCCACCAGGGCATCGCGCCCATCGAAAAAAAGCTTCCAGTCCCCGATCCGCACGGCCTGGGGCTCGGCGTGCATCCCGTGCCAATAAAGCAGGGAGTTCCGGGGATGCTCCCCACCCTTCCCGGTCAACGTGGCCAGAACGTCCACTCCATCGATCGGGGGGCTGCCTGTGCTCTTCTTCTTCCAGTCGATCCCACAGGCACTGGAAAGCGTCGGCAGCAGGTCGATCGCACTGATCAACTCGTCGCTCACCCGACCGGCGGGAATCCGGCCAGGCCATCGGATGATGCACGGGACGCGGGTGCCGCCTTCGAGCGCACTCCATTTCGCTCCGCGGAAGGGATAGGCCGACGAGCCCTGGCCCTTCTGTGGTCCGTTGTCCGAGGTGAAGATGAAGATCGTCCGGTCCTCCAATTCCAGCTCGTCGAGCAAAGCCAGAATCTCTCCGATCCGAGAATCCATCTCCTCGGTCTGGTCGCCGTAAACGCCGAAGTCCGAGTGATCCTTCCACTCCGGATGCGGCTCGACCGGGAAATGAACCGCCGAGTAGGGCAGATAGAGAAAGAAGGGCTCGTCGCGGTGATCGCGGATGAAGCCCATCGCCTCGTTGGTGAACTGTTCGGTCAGCTTGCGATTGTCAAAGGGCTTCTCGGCCACCTCGTCTCCACGATAGAGCGTCTTCGTCTGATTGTTGCTGTGGGAGATGTAGTAGCTCCAGTCGAAGCCCTGGGCACCCGGCAGGGTCTCCGGCTGATCCCCGATGTGCCACTTGCCGGACATGCCGGTGGCATAGCCCTCCGACTTGAAGATCTCGGCGATGGTGAGCGCCTTGGGGCTCATCCCGTCATGGAAACCCATCTTGTAGCCGCAGACCCCCTCGGTCCAGCCGAGGCGAACCGGGTAGGCGCCGGTCAGCAAGGCCATGCGCGATGGAGTGCAGACCGTGGCGCCGGCATGGTAGCCCGTGAGCCGGATCCCCTGCTCGGCTAGCCCATCGAGCACCGGGGTCTTGATCTTCGGATGCCCGTAGCACGCGAGATCATGATAGCCGAGATCGTCGGCCATGATCAGGATGACGTTCGGGCGAGGCTCATCTTCCGCGCGAACCGGTGCGACCAACAGAAAGGCCACGAAAAATGATGCGAAGAGGCGTTGGAGCGATTTCATGTCAGTGCTTCCCCCAGGTTTCCTGCATGATGCGGTAGGCTTCCGAATCGTGCTCCCTCAACTCAGCGGCCACGAATGGATAAAAGTCGTTCCGATAGAGGTAGGCCTCGGTGGCCTCGGCGAAGTATTCCTTGTGATCCGTGGTGGCGTAGTGCTTCACCTTCTTCCCGGTGTAGAGCATGACCTCGTCGTAGTCACCGCGCTCCATCGCCGCCTCGTAGGCCTTGACGATGCCGGGCTCGTCGAAGCCGAGAATCTGGTCGTGGTAGGCATGAGCCAGCTCGTGCAGGATCACCGCCGGGTGCTTCAGCAACTGATCGCGCGACAGCAGGTTCGCCGCCCGCGGGATGTGCACCATCTTGTTGAGCTTCGGGTCGTAGCCACGCGACACCAGCCAGTCGGCACCCGGATGATACTGCATGTTGCCGAGTTCCGGATGGTGATGCTCGATGCGGATCCCGCAGGTCCGCATCTTCTTCAGCGGTTCCTCCGGCAGCAGGATCGCGATGCGCTGGAGGTGGTTCTCAAGCATCTTGAGGGCGGGTCCGCCGACTGCGGCATTCTTTCCGCCGGGCAGCAGCGAGACATCGACCGAAACGGTCCAGCCTTCCATCTGCCGGTCCTCCGTTTTCACCCATCCGATCGTCTTGGCGGGTGCTTCATTCTTCACAGGCATGATGCCGTCCGGACAGGCGGCCGAGGGAAGGGCGCAGGCGGCGAGGAGTGCCACACCGTGACAGAGGGTTCGGAACGTTTTCATGAGAGGATGGGATTGGAGTTCATTCGACGGAAAAGATCGACTGGTGCATCTCGCGTTGGACCGGTCGACCATCGGCACCACGCACTTGAATTTTCACCGACATGCCCCACGTCGGCTCAAGATCGGGGATCTTCAGGCTCACGGTCCTGCCGTCCTCCGAAAGCTTCGCGCTCTCGACCGGCCAGCTCCGTTCATTGAAATGCTTCGAGCCGTAGCGTTGGGTCCTCTCGAGGTCCCACGCGCGGATCTGCCAAGCGCCGGCCTCATTGATGGATGCCGCATCGAGCGGGTCGCTGAAGGTGATCTCAAGCTGCTCCGGTGACACCCCCAGTCCCACCGGTTGATGGGCCGGCTCGCCGGTGTATCGCAGCCGGTAGAACCCGCCGGGCTGATGACGATTGCCCGCCCAGGCGAACATGCCGAGGGCGTAGAGCTGCTTGTCCTTGGGACTGAAGCGCCCCCGCATCACACCGGTTGGAAACGGCTCGATCGGAAAGGCGCACATTCCCCCCTGCTTCCCGGCCGGGGTCTGCTCGAAGGGCACCGTGTAGATCCTTCCCGCCCCATAGGAAAGGTTGAGCAGGGATCCACGCAGCGGCACCCAGGCCGAATCCTCCGGCACCCACAGCAGTTCGCCCGGCGAGCGGTCGAAGGCGTTGGTGATCCAGCACAGCGGCTGGATCATCTTGTCGTCCGAGTCATCGGTGACCTCGTGGTAGCCCCACATGTTGCCGTAGAACTCGTGAGTGCCCCTGCCCGCGACCCAGTTGATCCGGTTCTTCGGGTTCCAGTTTCCCTCCTGGTCCGTGACCACGAAGCTGCCGTCCGGGTTCAGGCAAACGCCGTTCGCTGCGCGGAATCCCGTGGCGAGAATCTCGGTTGTCGAGCCATCGGCACTCACCTTGAGCAGGGTGCCGTGCTGCGGCACGACCGCCTGCTTCGCATGGCGGGCGGACTTGGCGTAGTAGAAGTTTCCTTCGTCATCCGCCTGCAGCCCCATCGCAAACTCGTGGAAGTGCTCGGTGACCTGGTGGTCGCTGTTGAAGTTCTCGATGACGTCGGTCTCCCGGTCGCCGTCCAGGTCGCGGAGCCTGGCGATCATGTCGCGACAGCCGACGTAAATCACGCCATCGACGATCTTCAGGCCGAGCGGCTGGAACAGCCCCGAACAAATCCGCTGCCAACTCAGCTCGCCCTCCTTTTGGCCGATCCCGTCCACGATCCAGACGTCGCCGTTCCACGTGCAGACGGCGGCGCTGTCGGCCCCTTCGAAGAAGTCAAAGCCCGTCACCCGCATCCACGACTGCCATGGGTTCTGGTCGGGCTCGGGGAGCTGGAACGCGTCGAGCGCCCACGGCCCTTCCGTCTCCGCCGACGGCTCGATGCGTGTCGTCAACCGGCCGGCAAAGCGTTTCGACGATGCCTTCTCCTTGAAGGCCGGATCCCCGGGACTGGAGAAGACCTCCGGTTCCCCAGCTCCGTAGCGGATGCCGAAGGCGACCGGAGTCTTTCCGAGTTGGACCTCGTGGGTGCGCCCGGCATCGATCTTCAGCACGAGTTTCCCCTCCCCGGGCCCGCACTCGATCCAGCGCTCGAATGCCCCTCCGGCTCCCATCCGCGGACGCTCCCTGATCTCGGTGGTGCCCACGGTGTATCTCAAGATCGGTTGATCCCCGTGGAGTTCGACACCCTTGAGGCGCACCCACTCGCGCGGAAGCGGCCCGTAGGGTCGGTCATCGCGACCGAGAATGCGCAGGTCCTTGAAATCCCCCGTCGCCGGATTGGCCCACATCGGTTGGTTCGGAAACACGAACGCCTTGTCGCCGGCGATGCTGGTGTGGGTGCCGTGGGAACCATCGAAGGCGATGCCACGCCAATCGACGAACTGGTCGCCGGTCCAGCAGGCGGCGAGACGCATCGTGTCGTGATCGTAGAGCATCCACGCCTTGCCCTTGGAGATTCCTCCAGGCCCCTCGTCGACGCGGATCGCGATCCCCTTCTGCGCGATGTTTCCCGGCTCCACCTGCAGGGTCCAGAAGAGGACATTGCCGAAATCCTGCAGAAGGTACTGCGGCACCTTCTTGCGCTTCGGTTCCTCGCGGCTGGTCGACTTTCCTCGAGGCAAGCGGTCGAGATACGCCTCATCGATCGCCACCAGCTGATCCTCATTCCGACCCTTGAAGAAGTGCTCCCGGATGTAGTGGATCACGTCGTACTTCTCGCTCGTCGAGTACTGCGCCTGGGCCACCATCTGCCCGTAGCCCTTCTCGAGCGTCTGGAACATGCGATACGGATCCGCCCCGTTCTTCAGGTCATCGAGATGAAAGCGCGGAGCCGTCGGCAGCGAACCGGGGGCCTCCCGCGTGCCGTGGCAGGTCACACACAACTGCTGATAGATGGCCTCGCCACGTTTGAGGCTCTCCGCGCCCCACCCCCGGACGATCTGGCCATGGTCGAACTTCGCCAGCGGCTGCAACGACGCACTCCGAAGCGTGAATCCTGCTTTCGCCTCCAGAACCGGAACCCGCCCGCCCGGCTCCTGCGGTCGCCAATCAAAGTCCGCCGTGTTGACCGCCGAAACCTCGCCGCTCGAAATCTGCGCCGTCTCTTTGGCAGTGAGCGCGCGGTTCCACACGCGCACCTCGCGAATCGCTCCACTGAATGGACCGCCGAAATTCGCCGCGGCCTCTCCAATCTTGAAGACGGCCCCCTCGGGATCCGGGGAGCGGAAGTCCCGACTTTCGCCGATCAGCCTGCCGTCGAGATGAAGCGTCGCCTTTCCGCCATCCGAAACCAGCACCGCGACATGCTCCTTGCCGGCGGAGACCTTGTCCCTGCCGGAGAGCTCCCCTTTCCAGCCGATATCGTAAATCAGTCTGCCGTCCCGGATGAAGAGTGCCTTGGCATCCGCCACCCATTTCCCCTCGGCCATGGCCTTGGCGAAGAGGGTGCCACCCTTGGCAGCGGCTTCAAAACGCACCATCGCCGTGAAGTCATCACCCAGACTGACCGGGGAATCGGCGGCAACAAAGGGAATCGACGCCGAACGCGCCGCCCGGAGCTTGCGTGGCTTCCCGATCCACTTGCCTTCCTGCCAGACCCGGAACAGGGCCGGCCCGTTCTCAGGCGCCTCCACCAGCACTTCGATCCGCTGTTCCCTGCCTTCGGGCAACTCGACGGTGGTCCCCTCAGCCAGCACGACCCGGGCCTCACTCCCCGGGCCGGCATCGTAGTCAAGGATCAGGCGGAACTCCGCGGGCACCTCGGCCGCCTGGGCCTCACCCGGAGCTTGAAAGCCCTCGAAGACCGGGCTCAGCGTCTGCTCCAGCGGGATCGAGGTCGGCGGCACCTCCGGTTCGGCCAAAGCCGATGGATGAAAAGCCAACCAGGCCCCACCAAGCGCGAGAACCCGGAACACTCGTCGGTGCAAAATCATTCGCCTGCTACGGCGGCCTCGGTGGGGTTCTTGCTCCCCGCGGCCTTGCCACAACCCCCACAACCACGGGAGGCCAGTTCTCCCGCGATTCGTTTCGAGGTCGCGGTCACGGCCAAGCCCCCCAGGCTTGTGCAGCAGTGCTCGCGCGGCATCGCATGCGCCACGTCGTTCATCGTCTGGATGACCTCATCCAGCGGCACCAGATGGCGGTAGCCCGCCAGCGCCATGTTGGCACAGGCCAGGGCATTGGTTCCGGCCATCACGTTCCGCCCGAGACACGGTGCCTCAACCCGGTTGCCCACCGGATCGCAGATCATCCCGAGATTGTTCTGCAGCGCCATCGAGGCCGCCGAGAGCGAGCGCTCGGCCGAACCGCCGACAAGGTAGACAATCGCCGCGGCGGCCATCGAAGATCCGGAGCCGCACTCCGCCATGCAGCCGCCTTCCTCGGCCGCGAATGTCGCATCGCGGGCGATGAAGACCCCGATCAATCCGGCGATCAGAAGCGCCCGGATCGTTTCGTCGTCACTCGCGCCGAGCGCCTCGGCGACCGCCAGCACCGTGCCGGGCATCGCCCCGCAGGATCCGGCGGTCGGCGCCGCGACGATGACGCCCATCGACGACTTCACCTCCATGATCGCCGAAATATAGCGGATGATCCGGTTGTTCACGTCCGCCGGAACCAGCTTGCCGGCCTGCTCGGCCGTGGTGAAGCCCGGCGACTGCGCCGGCAGGATGCGATCATCATACTCGGTGCCCGCGAGGCCGGTCTGCACCGCGGTGCGCATGACCCCCATGACTTCGCGCATCCGCTCGATCACCTCGTCAGGACCGACTCCGCCCCGTGCCGCCTCGTAGGCGATCGCCTGGTCGGCGATGCTGGAGCTTTCGAAATCCGCCTGCGCCACCATCTCGGCACAGGTTTCGAACGGGAGCGTGAGGTTGCGGCGGGAAAGGATCGGAAGCACGGCCTTGAGCACCCGCACCCGGCTGGCGCCGAGTTCCCTCGCAAACTCGTCCAGGTCCTCCAGCGCCCCGCGGCTGGAAAGCACCAGCAGACCTCCCTTGTCGCCCGGGTGCCACGAAACCTTCTCCGCCGCCTCGGCGATCGGATGTTGCGACCAGGCGGCTTCGCTCGGCGTTTCGGAAAGCCACAGCACGCTCAGGTCGAGATCCCCCGCCCCCGGCACCGGGACGCGATCGATGGCGACCAATTCGATCATCCCGCCACCGGTCGAGATCGCGTCGAAATAGTACCAGGTTCCGCTCTCACCCTTCAGTTCGAGACGGTAGAAGTTCGGATGGGGTGCGTCGTAGGACTCGTAGCGCACGTCGACCTCGATGCCTGCCTCCTTGAGGGCGGCCGGCCAGGTGGGAAGCCGCGCGTCCTCCGGCGGCCAGCCGAGCAGTCCGCTGTAGAGTCCGAGGTCCGAACCCTGGTCGGTGTGCGTGGTCACCAACGACCCGTTCGGATCGTAGCGGACGATCACTTCGTCGAAGGTTTCTCCCGCAAGATCCCGCGCCAGTCGACCGATGCGGTTGGCGGCGGCGCTGTGCGAGCTGCTCGGTCCCCGCATCACGGGGCCGACGACGTCGTTGAAGATGCTTGGAGGTAGTGCCATGACTTTCGTGGCGGCAGTATCGATCAACGAGCGGTGTTCTTCAACGACAGCTTGAAGGGATCCGGATTGAATTCATTCAGGCGGATCGGATTCGAAGGCGTCACATCGTCTTCACCAGGAGGTGACCCGGCCCGCGGACTTCAGCCATCCGTTTTCAATTCCTTGATCCGCACGTTGCGGTACCACACCCGCTTGGCCTCGTCCTGGAAGCCGATGTGCCCGCTCATCGGGCGGTCCTTGAGATCGGTCTTGCTGATGTCGAGATCCTGGATCTTCTCGCCATTGAGCACCACGGTCAGGTGGCTGCCCTTGAGGGTGATCGTGTAGCGGTTCCACTCACCGGCCGGCTTGACCATGTTCTTCGACGGGCCGGAGGTGCGGATGACCCCGCCGCAGTCGTGATGGCCGACGTTCTCCTTGCCGTGGGTGTCGAGGATCTGGACCTCGAAGCCCTTCTCGACCGGATCCTTGGGATCCGCCACCCGCATGAAGACCCCCGAGTTGCCCTTCGGCTCGAACTTGAACTCGAGGTCGAGAATGAAGTCGCCGTACTTCTTTTCGGTGAAAATGTAGTCGTCGAAGCGCTGCCAACCCCACTCGCCCTCGCGCGGCTTCAGGGTCAGGATGTTGCCCTCCTCGATCATCCAGTTGCCACTCGTCCGCCAGCCGGTCAGATCCTTGCCGTTGAACATCTCGACGAAGCCCTCGTCCTTGCCCTCGTCGGCCAGCGCCACACTGCCCGCCAGCAGCACGGCCATTCCTGTTGCGATTCGTTTCATCATCATGGGTGAGTTCATGCGGAGAGCATCGTCCCGAGAGCCGCCCGTCACAAGGCGAACCTGCGCCGACTTATCGCGAGGCTCCGTAGATATTTCACCGCCAAGACGCAAAGGACGCCAAGTTTGACATTTAAAGAATGAGTTCCGAAATCCCTTCCGCACCTGCCTTTCCGACCACCTCCCCCGGCCAAGCAAGAATCCATCTTTGCTTGGCGATCTTGGCGTCTTGGCGGTGAATTCCTTACTCGTCGGACTCTGGCACCGTCGGAGACTCAGGCGCAGGTTCTTTCTCGGCATCCGGTCGCACCGGTGCCAGGCGCAGGGTGATTTTCGTTCCCATCGCCGGAAGCTTGGTCGGATCGACCTCCCAGACCAGCGCTCCATTCTCCTTCGAATGGACCCCGGGCAATGCCAGCGTCTCGTCGCCGAAAGTCGCCAGCGAAATCAGGTTGCCGCTGTCGTCGGCAAGATACCGGGGCGGGCCTTCCTTCGGGCGAAAAAGCTGGGATCCGGTGAAGAGAAAACTGTCCGTCGGAAACGCCTCCGGCTCCTCGTCCCCGGCTTCCGGCATGTATTCGTCCACCGCACGGCGGATGAAGCGGCTGATCGGATGCTCCTCGATCTTCCCGTCCTCACCCGGCACCAGCAGGCTGACCCGGACCAGACCCCCACGGGGAGGGTATTCCCTCCAACGGGTCATTTCCTCGTCGATCGGCTTGCGCATCGCCGGATTTCCCGGGGTCGCTCCCAGCAACAGCAGGCCGGCGTGGATATGAGCCGCCTTGGCCTTCACCGCGATGATCGATTCGTGCTCCTTGGTCTGCTCCGTGCAGGCGACCAACTCGAGATAGCCTTCGACCAGGCAAACCTCCGCCTCGACGTCGAGGCACTGCTCTTCGACGTTGATTTTCATCCCCGGCAGCGCCAGCGGCTTGGGCGCGGCCTCTGCTTCGGCCGCCGGTCTCTCCCCTGATGGGGTCTCGGCCACCTCGTCCCCGACCAGCGGACCCGCCAGGCCACCCGCGATTGCAAGCAGGATGAGAAACGGCGCTGCCATTGAACGACGACCCCGCCAAGGCAGGCCAATGGCAGGAGCGGAGTGAGCTTGGTCTTTGATCATGACGTTGGCGGCATCCAACGTGGATGCCCTCACTATTCTTGCCGGACATCGGCCTTTTGCCACCGAAATCCCCGGATTCCCCTCATTGGGGCGGTCCGCGGGATCATGGCTGGTCATCCGGGCGGTTCCTGTGGCATCTCTCGCGGTGCCAGCCATGAATGTCCGTACCTTTCTCGCCGCCGCATTGCTCGCCACCCCGAACATTTTCGCGCTCCAGCCGGCCACCGACCTTCGGACCGAAGGAGCCGTCGACCCCCTCGGTGTGGGTGCCGCGCCGCGCCTGACCTGGCGCATCGAGTCGGAAGCCCGCGACGTGACCACCCGCGCGTTCCAGATCCTGGTCGCCACCAGTGAAGACACGCTGGCCAAGGATCAGGGTGACCTGTGGAACTTCCGCAACGCGGAGCCCGATCGCGAACCGGGAGCCATCTACGCCGGCAAGACTCTTTCCGCCGGCGACCGCTGCCACTGGAAGGTGCGCTGGTGGGGCGAGAGCGAGGCGCCCTCGCCGTGGAGTGAGCCCGCGGTCTGGGAGGTTGCCCCCTTGAAACCCGGCGACTGGCACGGAGCCAAGTGGATCGACGACGGCCGCGACCTTCCCGAAGCCGACGAGGATTTCTACAAGCCCGATCCCGCTCCCCTGATGCGGCATGAGTTCTCGATCGACAAGCCGGTCACCAGAGCGCGGCTCCACATCGCCGGCATCGGTCTCTGCCTGCCCAGTCTCAACGGGCGCGAAATTTCCGATCACGCCTTCGACCCGCCGTGGACGAATTTCGACAAGCGCATCCTCTTCCGCACCCACGACCTGACCGATCAGCTCGCGGAGGGCGCCAACTGCCTGGGCCTCGAACTCGGCAACGGTTGGTACAATCCCCTGCCCCTCCGGATGTGGGGGCACCGCAACATCCGCGGCTCGTTGCCGGTCGGGCGGCCCCGCGCCATCGCCTGCCTGGTGGTCGACCATCCGGACGGCAGCACCACGACCGTCACGACCGACTCCGATTGGAAGACCGCCCCGGGACCCGCGGTTCGAAACAGCATCTATCTCGGGGAGGAACACGACGCGCGGTTGACGGTCGATGGCTGGAACAAGCCGGCATTCGACGCGTCCGGCTGGAAGCCGGTCCACCTCGCCGACGCCCCGCTCGACCCGCTGCAACCCCTGCGCATGCCGCCGGTCCGGCTCCTCGAGCCGATCGCCGCGGAAAAGATCACGACGCCCACCGAAGGGATTCACATCGTGGACTTCGGCCAAAACTTCACCGGCGTCCCGGAGATCCGGATCGACGCACCCGCCGGCACCCGCGTCACCCTGCGCTTCGGCGAACTGCTCCACGAGGACGGCACGCTCAATCCGATGACCAGCGTGTGCGGCCAGATCAAGGGCATGAAGGACGGCCCCGACGGCACCAAGGTGCCCAAGGGCGGACCGGGCGCGCCGGAGATCGCCTGGCAGCAGAGCGTCTTCATCAGCGGCGGTGGCGGGCCGACACTGTTCCGCCCGCGCTTCACCTTCCACGCCTTCCGCTACATGGAAATTACCGGACTGCCCGAGGCACCCGCCCTCAAGGACTGCCGCGCATTCCCCCTGCACACCGACCTCGCCTCGGCGGGTTCCTTCGCCTGCTCCGACGACGGCCTCAACGCGATCCAGCGGATGTGCCGGCGGACCTTTCTCGCCAACGTCGTGAGCGTCCAGTCCGACTGCCCGCACCGCGAGCGCTTCGGCTACGGCGGCGACATCGTCGCCACCAGCGAGGCCTACCTCATGAACTTCGACATGGCCGGCTTCTACGCCAAGACCGTGCGCGACTGGTCCGACGCCGCCCTCCCCGACGGCAACTTCACCGACACCGCCCCCTTCGTCGGCATCCAGTACTGCGGGGTCGGCTGGGCGATGGTCCACCCGCTGCTGCTCGAACAACTCCACCAGCACTACGGCAAGCGGCGCTTGATCGAGGAGGAACTCCCCGCCGCCATCAAGTGGTTCAACCTCGAAGCCTCCAAGCGGGAAAACGGCCTCGTCATGAAGGGCCTCGGCGATCACGAGGCGCTGAAACGGATCGCCGGTCCGGTGATCACCACGCCGATGTTCATCGACACCGCGCGGCGCATGGCCCGGCTCTGCCGCCTGGTCGATGACGAGGCCAACGCCAAACGCTTCGATGAAATGGCCGCCGAGTCCGCCGAGGCCTGGGCCAAGGCCTTCGTGAACGAGCGGACCGGCCGGGTCGGCGAGGGCTCGCAGACCGAACAAACCCTCGCCCTCACCTGGGGCACGCTGCCCGGGCCGACCCGGGAGAAGGTCTTCGACACCCTCCTCGCGGACCTGAACCGCGAAGCCGGAGGGCCCTCACTGACCACCGGCATCTTCGGCACCCGCTCCCTGCTGGAGGAACTGAGCCGCCGCGATCGCCCCGATCTGGCCCACGGCCTCGCCACCCGCCGGACCTTTCCCTCGTGGGGATGGATGCTGGAAAACGGCGCCACCACCCTGTGGGAGGACTGGCAGGGCACCGACGGGGTGAAGTCCCACAACCACCCGATGTTCGGCTCGATCTCGGGGTGGTTCTTCCGCTGGCTCGGGGGCATCCAATGCGGCGACGACGCCGTTGCCTTCGACCGGATCGCCATCCGACCGCAGGTCGTCGACGGCCTTGACTGGGTGGAATCCTCCCACCAGTCGATCCGCGGCCCCATCGTCTCGAACTGGCGAACGGACGGCGACCTGCGCGTCTTCGACATCATGCTTCCTCCGGACAGCCGGGCCACCATCGAGCTCCCGCGCCGCGAGGGCGATCGATTGACCGAAAGCGGCCGCCCGATCGATCAGGCCGAGGGCGTCACGCGGGTCGAGGCCGACGGCGTCTTCCGCCTCGAGGCGGGCTCCGGCCGCTACCGCTTCGAGGTGGCGAAGAAGAAATAGACTGTGGCCGGGCCTTCCAGGCCCGGAGACATGACGCATGCAAGAGATGGGCGACGAGGCTGGAAGCCCCGGCCACATCACGCAATCTCCCAGCGATAGGGCGCCTTGGAGATCAGCTCGCAGCCGTCGGAGGTCACGTGGACCACGTCCTCGATGCGGCAACCGCCGAGACCCCGGTAGTAGAGACCGGGCTCGGTGGTGATCACCATGCCCTTGCGGAAGCGCCACTTCGAACCCCGGCGCATCACCGGATCCTCGTGAACCTCCAGGCCGATGCAGTGGCCGAGCGCATGGAAGAACCCGCGCGGCTGGTCGGAGTCGCGCACCGTCTCGTAGCCTTCCTTGGTGAAGAAGTCCTCGACCGCCTCGTGGACCGTGCCACCGGCGACTCCGGGCTTGATCATGTCGATCGAGAGCTTGTGGGCCTTGCGCACCGTCTTCACCAGCTTGTGCTGCGCGTCGCTGGCCTTGCCCTTGAGAAAGGTCCGGGTCATGTCACCCCAATAGCCGTCCGCCGCGCGCCGCGGAAAGATGTCGACCACGATCAGCTCGTTGGCCGGAATCGGTCCGGTGCCGGCATTGTGGCAGTCGCAGGCCTGTTCACCGGCCGCCGTGATCGTATGCAACGCGATCGCCCCCTTGCTCATCGTCGCCAGTTCGATCAGCTCGCGAAGCCGCTCCGCGGTCAGCACCTTGCCGTTGTGGTAGAGCTTGCCGTGCTTGATCTTCGATTCCGCGAGCGTCTTGGCCACGACCCGGAAGCCGGCCGCGCTGGCCTCGTTTCCCTTGCGCAGCAACTCGACCTCCTCCGCCGTCTTGATTTCCCGCTCCGGAAAGACCGGCCCATCGATGATCGGCACGACTTTCACGCCGGCGTCCTGGAGCTCGAAGGCAAGGCCTGCGGGAAACCGGTCGCTCACCCGGAACTCCTTGATCTTGTACTCCGCGGCAATCTGCCTCACCAACTGGGACCGGCTTGGCTTCTTGCCGTTGAGCTTGAAGCGCTTCTTCGCCTTGGCCTCGACCTCGTGCAGCAGGAGGATCTCATCGAAGTCCGACTCGGCGACCATCCGCCCGTATTCGAGGCTGCTCGTCAGGCCGATCTTCCGGCCCCTGTGAGAAAACGCGAGATAGGGATCCACCGCGTCGAAACGGCTGAAATACAGCATGTCCGGATCGGTCGCGTCCGCGTGAAACAGGACGGAGGATGGAGCTTTCGATGACTTCTTGCGAGAGGAGGATTTCTGTTTGGGCATGGTAGAGGCAGGCCGGATTGAGGAATGCAGGAGGGAGTCCAGCACCAGGATCGCCCTCGGTCGAGTCATATCCTTGCAGCAGCCATGCCCATTTTCGGGACAGCTCCGCGAGATACTTCTGCTTGACCAAACTGCCCGGGCCCTGCCGTCTTCGGGCGGCCTCCCGGATCGCGGGAGCGACGACTCGCACGATCGCAGGACCCACCACCCACCGTTTGATGAGCACCTCGACTGCTTCCATCGCCGAAGCAAAATCCCCGGAACCCGAAAGCCCGTCCGCGGGAGACCTCTCGACCGACTTCATCGCCGGGCTGCGGAAATCATTCCGGCTCGTCGAAGCCGACCGGGCCCGCCAGAACGCGGTCGCCCACAACGAGATCGAAGACCTCGCCCTCAACCACGCCGCCCTGGCCGGCCAGGACCGTCACTTCAGTCACGAGGTCCGGAGCCGCGGGGTCACCAACCAGCAGAAGTCCGGACGCTGCTGGATGTTCGCCGCGCTGAACACGCTGCGCCCCCACATCATCCGCGAGCACGGCATGGAGGAGTTCGAGTTCTCGGTCGCCTACCTTCAGTTCTGGGACAAGCTCGAACGCGCCAACCTGTTCTTCGAGGAGGTCATCGAGTTCCGCGACCGCGATTACCTCGACCGCGAGTGGGAGTGCCTCAACCAGCGGGCGATCCACGACGGCGGCTGGTGGAACTACGCCGCCGCCCTCGTCGGCAAGTACGGCGCGGTCCCGAGCGAGGCCATGCCCGAGACCAAGAGCAGTTCCAATACCGCCACACTCAACAAGGTCCTCCAGCGCCTGGTCCGCTCGCGCGCTGCAAGGATGCTCGAGCGCCATGCCGACGGCGCTGTGCTCGAAGAACTTCGCGAAATGAAGAATGGGGCGCTGGCCGAAGTTTACCGCCTGCTCGTCATCAGCCTCGGCGAACCGCCCGGCGAGTTCCGTTGGCGCTACGTGATCCGTCCCGAAGTACCGGGTGAGAATCGGAAGAACGACCTCGAAACGGCGACCACCGAAACCCTCTCGCCCGAGGAAACCTTCACCCCGATGAGCTTCTACCAGCGCTTCATCGGCCACTCGCTCGATGAGTTCGTCTGCCTCTACCACGACCCGAAGAATGAACCCGGTCGCCATTACCTCATGGACCGGGCCCGCAATGTTGCCGGCGGCGAGTGCATGGGATTCGTGAATGTCGGCATCGACACCCTCAAGCAGGTCGCCATTGAGTCGATTCTCGCCAACGAGTCGATGTGGTTCGCCGTGAACATGGGCATCGACCACTCGAAGAAGCACGGCGCCATGCACGACCAGTTGCTCGACTACGAGACCTTGTTCGGCATCGACCTCACGCTCAGCAAGGCCGACCGCGCCCGCTTCCACGAAGGCGCGTCGAACCACGCCATGGCGCTCGTCGGCGTCGATCTCGACGCCGATGGCCAACCGCGCAAGTGGCTCGCCGAGAACAGCTGGGGCAAGGAAGAGGTCGAGTCCGGCCGCTGGACCCTGAGCGATCCCTGGTTCGACGAGCACGTTTACACCATCATCGTCCACCGCAAGCATGTGCCCGAAGCGATCCTCGAACGCTTCAACGACGAACCGGTCCCCCTCCCCGCCTGGTATCCGGGTTGAACCCGGCGCCGGCTGACAGCCTGTGGCGGCGGATTGCATCCGCCACGCCCGGCACCAGTTCCCGAAT